>JADBYT010000007.1 GCA_020402865.1 Bacteroidota bacterium
AGCAGATGTGCCTGCACTTCGTCCGGCACCTGCACGTTTATGTCGGGCACAAATGCGCGCACCCAGTCAATCGCATCGCGCTCCATAAACTCGAGACCCGAAGGCGTGATTCCGGCGCGAAACACGGCGCTAACGGCTTCACACGCATCGGCGGCATTGTTAAACGGCACCAGCATGACTAAGTTGTGCGGCGGATACGGAATAAGGCGGAACACAATTCTGGTAATGATGCCCAGCGTGCCCTCACTGCCAATCATAAGGTGCGTGAGGTTGTAGCCGGTTGAATATTTGAGCACGTTGGCGCCTGTCCACACAATTTCGCCGGTGGGCAGCACCACCTGCATGTTGAGCACATAATCGCGGGTGGTGCCGTATTTCACGGCTTTGGGGCCGCCGGAGCTGTGCGCGAGATTGCCGCCGAGGAAACAACTGCCTTTGCTGGCGGGATCTGGCGGATAAAACAGGCCTTTTTCGCGCACGGCGTTTTGGAATTCTTCGTTTATCACGCCCGGCTCCACGGTAGCCTGCAGGTTGGCTTCGTCGATGTGGAGAATTTTGTTGAAACGCTCCATCGAAAGCACAATGCCGCCGTGTACGGGCAGTGCACCGCCGCTAAGCCCTGTGCCCGCGCCGCGCGGCGTGAGCGGTATGAGGTAAATATTGCACAGCCGCACAATGGCCGAAATTTCTTCGGGCGTGTGCGGACGAACCACACAGGCGGGTTTGTAAAGCAGATCTTCGGTTTCGTCCTGCCCGTAACGCAAAAGGCGCTCTTCATCCGTATGCACATAGTCGGGGCCGAGCAGGCTTTGCAGTTCGGCAATAAGTTCGGGCGTAAGTATTCCGGCGTTCATCAGCTTGTGGTTCCGTAAATCAGTTTCGTGTGCCGCCGGGAAGTTCTTTAACCGTTTTCCGGCGAAATCGTGTATTTTGTGCGTCCAAATTTACAGGTAAATCATCATGCTGCGAATTTCACGTATGGCCCTTGTGGCCGGATTAATGCTTGTGTCGGCCACAGCCGGTGCTCAACTGCAAACCAAAAAAATTACGCTCGAAGACTGCTGGGCCAAACCTACCTTCCGCGCCGACGGCGTGTGGGGCCTGCGGCCCATGAAAGACGGACAGCACTACACGAGCTTCGAAACACTTGAAGACAAAACGGTGCAGGTGTCGAAATACAACTACGTAACCGGCAACCGTGTACAAGTGCTGTTTACCGAAAAACAACTCACTCCCGAAGGTAAAACCGACCATATCGACATTGGCGATTACACCTTCAGCGCCGACGAGAAAAAAGTGCTCATCAGCACCAATTCAGAAAACATTTACCGCTATTCCACCAAAGAAGAAAACTACGTGCTTGACCTTGCCACCGGCAAACTGCGCCAGCTTTCCGCAAAAGGCAAACAACGCCTGGCCACATTCTCGCCCGACGGAAGCAAAGTAGTTTTCATGCGCGATAACAACCTCTTTCTGGTGGACCTGAAAGACATGAGCGAATCGCAGATTACCAGCGACGGCGCCTGGAACAAAATCATTAATGGCGGCACCGACTGGGTGTATGAAGAAGAATTTGCGCTGGAAAGCGGCATCCGCTGGTCGCCCGACAGCCGCCGCATTGCCTTTCTGCGTTTTGATGAAAGTCAGGTAAAAGAGTTTGCCATGACCATGTACAACACCGGCCTTTATCCCGAGCCTTACAGCTTTAAATACCCCAAAGCCGGCGAAAAAAATTCGTATGTGAGCATTCTCATTTACGATGTAACCAATGGCGAAATTGTACCGGTTGATGTGGGACAGGAAACCGACCAGTACATTCCCCGCCTCGACTGGACGGCCAATGCCAATGTGCTTTCGTTTCAGCGCATGAACCGTTTGCAAAACAAACTTGAACTGCTTTTTGCCGATGCCGCCACCGGAAAATCAACCGTGGTGCTTGAAGAAACCAGTAAAACCTACATTGAAGTAAGCAACGACCTGCGCTTTTTGCCCGATAACAAACGCTTTATCTGGAGCAGCGATGCCGACGGCCGCAACCACCTGTACAGCTATACGTTTGAAGGCACAAAAATTACGGGCAAACTTCAGCTTACTTCCGGCGCATTTGATGTAATTGAGTTCTACGGTATCGACGAAAAAAACACCAGTTTGTTTTATCAGTCGAACGAAGAACATCCTGCACGCCGCGCGGTGTACAGCGTTACACTCGATGGTAAGAAGAAAATGAAGCTTTCGTCGCAACTTGGCACCAACCGCGCCGAGTTCAGCACGGGCATGAAGTATTACATCAATACATTTTCAACGGCCAATATACCGCCGGTAATTACGCTGCACGATGCGTCGGGAAAACAGATCAAGGAACTGGTAAACAACGAAAACCTGCGCCAGATTACGGCCATCTACGGTTTTGCAAAGAAGGAGTTCTTTGAAATCACCAACGCCGAAGGCATCAAACTTCAGGCATGGATGATTAAGCCGAACGATTTTGACCCGAAGAAAAAGTACCCTGTGCTGATGCACGTGTACGGCGGCCCCGGCCACAATACGGTAAACGACCAGTGGGAACGCGGCGATTTTTACTGGCACCAGTTCCTTGCGCAGCAGGGCTACATTGTGGTATCGGTTGATAACCGCGGCACCGAATATCAGGGGGCGGCTTTCAAAAAAGCCACCTACGGCAAAATGGGCGAACTCGAAAGTGCCGACCAGATAAGCGCCGCAAAATGGTTGCAGCAGCAGCCTTATGTGGATGCAAACCGCATCGGCATTCAGGGCTGGAGCTATGGCGGATACATGTCGAGCCTTTGCCTGGCGGTGGGCGCCGATATTTTTAAGCTGGCTATTTCGGTAGCGCCCGTAGCTAACTGGCGTTACTACGACTCAATTTACACCGAGCGTTACATGGGTCTGCCCAAAGACAACGGCAAAGGTTACGATGCGTTTTCGCCCACCAACAACTTGCAGAAGATAAAAGGCAAACTCCTGCTCGTTCATGGCACAGCCGATGATAACGTGCATTTTCAGAATTCGGTGGAGATGGTGAATGCGTTGGTGAAAAGCAATGTCCAGTTCGACTTCTTTATGTTCCCCGATAAAAATCATGGCATTTATGGAGGTAACACCCGTCTCTATCTGTTTACCAAAATGACCGATTACCTGAAAGCCAATCTGTAAGTAGTGAAAAGTATGCAGTGATGTGTGTATAGTGAAAAGCGAAGTGGTGCAATTTTCTGGGATAAACTGCTGATTTTCTGTCTTTGACGGAAAGAACAGCGGTTCCGGGGCAAAAAAACCAATCAAGCTATGCTTTACACTCACCACTATTTCTATCTTCGCAATTCATCATTGTTTAACATTACTGCTCAGATATGACTGACACAACCTCTAAAGGCCATCCCAAAGGGCTTTATCTGCTGTTTGCCACCGAAATGTGGGAGCGCTTCAATTTCTACGGAATGCGCGCCATTCTTTCGCTGTTTCTGATTAATGCGTTAGCGTATTCAGATGCCGAATCTTCTGTTATTTATGGTGGTTTTCTTGGTCTTTGCTACTTAACCCCGATGCTTGGCGGATTTATTTCCGACCGCTATCTGGGCAACCGTGCGTGCATTCAGCTGGGCGGTTTAACAATGGGTCTGGGACAGTTGCTGCTGTTTGTTTCGGCTTCGCTCTATGCTTCAAACCTCGAAACAGCCCGAATGGTTATGTGGGTTGCATTGGGTGTAATTATTATGGGTAACGGCTTTTTCAAACCCAACATTTCATCCATGGTGGGCAGCCTTTATCCCAAAGGCGATAACCGTCTTGACTCAGCCTTCACCATTTTCTACATGGGTATCAACCTCGGCGCACTTATTGGTAATGCAATTTGTTCGATTGTAGGTGATGTGAAAGTGGATGGCGTGCGCGATATTTCGGCCTTCAAATGGGGATTCCTTGCGGCAGGTTTGGCCATGTTCCTCGGGGTAATTATTTTCTATGTGTGGAAAAACAAATTCATCCGCACACCCGAAGGAAACCCGATTGGCGCCCGTCCTGATCACAAAAATACACCCGCTGCCGAACAGGCCAAGTTTGCTCCGACAAGCATTGCACTCTGGGCCGGTATTGCAATTGTTCTGATCAATGTATTTCACTTTTTGGTAGGTCAGAACTGGATTTACTCGTTCATTTACAGCAGCGGTCTTGCGCTTGCCGGATTGATCATTACCGATAAATCGCTCACCAAACAGGAACGCGACCGTATTTCGGTAATGTATATGGTAGGATTCTTTGTAATCTTCTTCTGGGCTTGTTTTGAGCAGGCCGGTTCTTCGCTCACCTTCATTGCCGATAAGCAAACAGACACTACGCTGCTTGGCTGGACCATGCCGCCCACACTGGTGCAGAACTTCAATGCTATTTTCGTAATTGCGCTGGCGCCAATTTTTAGTGTATTGTGGATTATGCTGAACAAGCGTAACCTCGAACCCATTTCTCCTGCCAAGCAGGCTATTGGTCTTGCCATTCTTTCGCTGGGCTATCTGGTTATAGCCTTCCAGGTGCGCGATCTTGGCGGTGCAAAACTTGGTGTGATCTGGCTTATTGTAATGTATCTGCTTCACACCATCGGCGAACTTTGCCTCTCGCCCATTGGTCTTTCGCTGGTAGCCAAATTGGCTCCGGCCCGTTTCTCATCGCTGCTCATGGGTGTATGGTTCCTTTCAAACGCATCAGGTTATGCGCTGGCTGGTACTTTGGGAGCACTCATCCCGCAAGGTCCCGGCGAAATTGCTGCGGCTTCAGAAAAAGGTATTGATCTGGTGGCTGTTCTCAACAAAACCATTACGCCTACTGCCGAACAGCTTGCCACGCTCAAGGAACTCAAAATTTCCAGTGTTTATCCGAGCTTTGCCGGCTTCGAACTTCATAACCTGTATGAGTTTTTCATGGTATTCGTTATTCTCTCGGGCGTTGCAGCCGTACTGCTGTTTGCGCTTGTGCCGCTTATGAAAAAACTCATGCACGGCGTTCGCTAATACATTACACACAAACACACGTAAACAGCCACGTCAGAAGTAATTCACGTGGCTGTTTTATTACCTGGTTAAACAATGAGCAATGTTTTCAAGCCTTATGTAAACGATGGCACGCTGATGGCCGAGTTTACGCCCCGTGCCATTATTCTTGGCTGCATCTTCGGCGTATTGTTTGGCGCGGCCAATGTGTATCTGGCACTGAAAGCCGGACTCACAGTGTCGGCATCCATTCCCATTGCCGTAATGGCTATTTCCATTGGCCGTAAAGCGTTGCGCACCACCATTCTGGAAAACAACATTATCCAGACCACCGGTTCGGCGGGCGAATCCATTGCTTCAGGCGTGGTGTTTACCTTGCCTGCATTCCTTTTCCTCAGTGCGGATGCCAGCGGGGAAGTGTTTTTCAATTACTGGACCATTTTTGCGCTGGCCGTAATTGGCGGTTTGCTTGGCACGCTGATGATGATTCCGCTGCGCCGCTCGCTCATTGTACAGGAGCACGAAACACTTCCCTACCCCGAAGGCACGGCCTGCGCGCAGGTGCTCATTGCCGGCGACAAAGGCGGGCAGTTTGCACGCACGGCTTACCTTGGTCTGGCCGCTGCCGGTGTGTATGCCCTGCTGCAAAAATTCTTTCACTTTATTGCCGATGTACCCGGCTATCTGGTGAGTCAGACCAACAAATTCATGCCCTCGGCCCGCATTGATGCAGAGATTACGCCCGAGTATCTTGGCGTGGGCTACATTATCGGGCCGCGTATTTCGGGGCAGCTGGTGGCGGGCGGTGTGCTGGCCTGGCTGGCGTTGATTCCGCTGCTGGCGTTCCTTGTGCCGGCCGATGTAATTGCCGCGCAGCTGGTAAAACTCGGCTACCTCGAAAGCCTTACCACAGCTGGCGGTGCTGGCGGCTGGGATCCGCTTACCCACCATTTTGCCGATACTGCCGAGGCGGTGTACAAAGCCTTTGTACGCCAGATTGGCGCGGGCGCGGTGGCAGCGGGTGGCTTCATTACGCTTTTCAAAACATTTCCTACCATTGTTCGCTCCTTCCGCCAAAGCCTCGCAGCCATCCGCGGCGGAAAGGCAAACACCGAAACCCGCCGCACCGAAAACGATCTTTCTATCAAGGTAACGCTCTACGGCTGCCTAGCACTGGTGGCACTCATTACCGTGCTGCCTGTAATTCCGGGCGATACACTGCTCGGTAAACTGCTTATTGGCATCCTCGTAATTGTATTCGGCTTTTTCTTCGTCACCGTATCAAGCCGCATTGTTGGCATTATCGGCAGCAGCAACAGTCCGGTGTCGGGCATGACCATAGCCACCATTATGGGTACGGCCCTGGTGTTTATTGCCTTTGGATTAACCGGCAAAGCCTATGAGCCCATGGTGCTGGTGGTGGGCGGACTGATTTGCATTGCGGCGGCCAACGCGGGCAATACGTCGCAGGATCTGAAAACAGGCTTTCTCATTGGCGCCACGCCGCGTGCCCAGCAGCTTGCATTGTTTATTGGCGCCATCGTATCCACATTTGTGGTCGGTTTTGTTGTGCATCTGCTCGATACGCCCACAGCTGCACAGCAGGCTGAAGGAATTAACCACGCCATAGGCAATACGTACGCTGCACCGCAGGCTACACTTATGGCTACGCTCATTAAAGGCTTGCTCGGCAACGGCCTCGACTGGCAGTATGTAATGGTGGGCGTGTTTCTGGCCGTTACGGTGGAGCTTTGCGGGGTAAACGCGCTTTCATTTGCCGTAGGTGCTTACCTGCCGCTTTCCACCACACTGCCCATATTTGCCGGTGGCTGCGTAAAAGGTGTGGTTGACTGGAACGCCAAACGTAAAAAGCAGGAACCCGAAGAAGGCGAACTTGGCCGCGGCAGCCTCTTTGCCACCGGACTTGTGGCCGGCGGAGCACTTATGGGCGTACTGGCCGCCGCACTGAGTGTATGGCCCGCCAGTGCTGATGTACTTGCGAAACTCGACCTGTCGGAAAGTATGAAAAATGCTTTGGGCAGCGGCGGTTATATGCTGCTGGGGGCTTTGTGCTTTGTGGCATTGGGTGTTATCCTGTTCCGCGTGGCCGTTAAAAAAGATGCGCACAAGGAGTAAAGCCGGCTACAGGCTTTTTTCGTACCTTGTAGTAATAAAACAGGCTCGGTTTTTGCAAACAAACTGTATGATGAAGATGAAACTGAACAAATTTCGCCTTGTATTGCTGGCCGGTGCGGCCTCTGCACTTACACTTACTGCTTTTACGCTCAATAATCATCCGCAGCAAACACCCGCCGCCAAACCACAAACTGCCACTGCCGCACACGTAGAATGGATTTCGATTGAAGAAGCCCAGAAACGCTGCGAAAAAGAACCTCGCCGCATTTTTATCGACTTCACCACAAGCTGGTGTGGCTGGTGTAAGGTGATGGATCAGAACACGTTCTCAAACCCGGTTATTGCGGCTTACATGAACAAAAACTTCTACTGCGTAAGTTTCAATGCCGAAACCAGCGATACCGTAACCTTCAACGGCCAGCAGTTTTTTAACCGCAATCCCGGCACACCACGCAGTCCGCACGATTTTGCCATAGCCGTACTGCGCGGACAGATGTCATACCCCAGCTACGGCATCTTCAACAAAGCACGCAACTCGGTGTCTATTCTGCAGGGCTACATGGCCCCCGAACAGTTTGAACCTTACCTGCACTACTACGCCGAGGAAAAAGAAAGCGTAATGGCCTATGCCGACTTTCTCAAAACCTTCAAAAGCGAATTACCACCGGCTCCGCAAAACAAAACCGCCGCACCCGGCCATTAATCACACGCCCCCACTCACATGACAGAGCAGGAAAACACCAGCGTACCTACCCTCCCTGATCTGAAAAAGCGCATTGAAGCCATCCTGAAAATGCGCGACTATACCTACACCGCCCTTGTCGATCACATTGGCACCACTGAACGCGAGCTCGATAACGCGCTTGCGCAAAGCACCATTGAAATACGCACCCTCGAAAAAATTTCAAAGGCACTGCGCATTCCGCTCTACAGTTTTTTCAGAAACAGCGAGCAATCAGGCGATGAAAATCCGCACAACTACTACAACGTAAACATCTGGGCGCCCGAAGAAATCCAGCTTCGTACCGAAAATGAAAACCTGCGCCAGGAAGTGGATCGCCTGCGTTTGGAGGTGGCTAAGAAGGAAATTCTGATTCAGGGATTGGAAGAACAGTTGAAAGCGAAGACGTGAGGTAATTCATTTACACTATATGAGTATTATGAGATATGTAGTGATAAAAACTATCTTTATAGCTTGGAAGCATTTCCAAAACTAACAGAATTATTTAATTGCTAAAAAATTCAAGGCTTGAAATTGACTTCCTTAGCGGTCAATCGTTATTGAGATAAATATAGTTATTGCAATGTTCAGAAAAAACAATAACCTAAATTTGGCCTACTTTGTGAAATAGGTCAAGTTTTGTATGTAGAAAATGAGCCGTTGCTAACTAAAATAAAACCAGATGAGAAATAGCGGTATTAAGAAACAGAAATACAAGATTACAACCGTTGAACAGGCAAAGACTGTTTCTCGTAATTTCTTGAAAACAATAGAACTCGATAAAGCTATTGACTTTGGACTTCCAGAAATAGATGACAGATATCACATTTGGAGAGTTCCGGTTAAATCGAAGAGTAACGAAAATATCGGCGAGATTGTTATTGATGCATTTACGACATTAATTATCGAGAAAAAGACAACCAATAAGAAAGTTCTCGAATCAAGACTCTTGGGAAGAAAAAATGGCACAGAAGTAAAAAACAAAGGAAATAATATCCCGAAAATTTCAAATCTAAGAAATACAATCGGTCTAGGAGACTGCGAAATTCTATTAAAAGAAACTCCAAGCGAATCGATTGATTTGGTTTTTACTTCACCTCCGTATTACAATGCCAGACCTGAATACGTTGAATATTTATCTTATGAAGAATATCTGCTAAAAATCAGAAAAATCATTCATCAAGCTCACAGGGTTTTGAATGAAGGGCGATTCTTCGTAATAAATATTTCACCCGTTCTAATAAGACGTGCTTCAAGAAATGAAGCATCAAAAAGGATTGCAGTTCCTTTTGACTTCCACAGAATATTCATAGAAGAAGGTTTTGAATTTGTCGATGATATTCATTGGGTTAAGCCGGAAGGTGCAGGATGGGCTACAGGACGTGGAAGAAGATTTGCCGCAGATAGGAACCCATTACAGTATAAACCAGTACCTGTAACTGAATACATTCTTGTTTATAGAAAACAAACAGATAAACTAATTGATTGGCACATTAGAAAGCATCCCGACCCAAACACTATTGAATCATCAAAAATTAAAGATGGTTATGAAACAACTAATCTTTGGAAAATACATCCATCATATAATAAGAAGCATCCTGCAGTTTTTCCCTTGGATCTTGCAGAAAAGGTAATCCAATATTACTCTTTTAAAAACGATGTAATTCTGGATCCATTCGCAGGAACAGGTACAACGGGAAAAGCAGCCGTAAAAAACGGTAGACGATTTGTACTTTTTGAACAAGAAGAAGAATATATGAATCTTATTAAAGAAGATGTGTTTAATTGGTTACAAAAGGATACAGAAAAAATAAATTGGATTAACACCGAAGCCCCAAAAAGCAGACAACGGTATTTAAATCTTTAAATATGAGTAATAAAAAATTGTTATCAAGTCAGATTCCTGAAATTGGACGTAACCTTACAAAATTCACTGGTAAGGAACTTATCGACAGAGTTGGAAATGATGTGATAAATGAAGTAGTAACATCAATATTATGTGGGGGGAATGTCAGAACTTTAACTGAAGGCTTAACTCAAAGACGAATATTAATTTCGAATGCTTCGCTTTTCCTTACATATCTTAAGGGCTCGAAGCTATTTGAAAATTTTGAGTCTAACTTCAATTCGATAATTATTAATGAACTCACTGAAAACAAACTAAAATCAGAAGAGAAAATTTTCCTTCAATGGTTCATTGGTTTGACTGGAAAAAGTATTCAAAATGTACTAAGGAGCAACCCTGATGAAATTGAAAAACATTTAAGAGAATTTGATGAACGATTGAAAGAATCGTCTGTTGAAATCATCAAAGAGATCGGTGATATTAGCACTACTATAACTATTGATAAAAGGAATTATCTTTTAAAGTGGCCATCTCTTCTAAAAATATTTTATGCTATTGGAACGCAAACTTTGGCAATTCGTGGAAGTGAAAAATCAATGTATGGAAAACTATTTGAGAAATTAATACTTGGATCTGTATTACAAATTCTTGGTTTTAAGCAAATTGACCCTAAAACTAGCAATCAATCAAAAATGGTATTTTGGCTTTCACAAAGAGAAAATAAGCGTGAAAGTGATGCAACTATTCTAATAAAACCAGGTATTGGAGCTAGATTTGACCTTGGTTTTATTGGACCAGGTAACAGTGAGATTTCTCTTGATAAAGTTTCTAGGTTTGAAAAAGAAATGAGCCATGGCAGGCAGCTCCACTATATGTCTACTATTATTTTAGTAGATAGAATTGGGGATGGGAGCAGAATTACAGAAATGGCTAAAGAAATAAATGGCACCATCATTCAAATGAGTATGACCTATTGGGTAAAAGAAGTGGCTCAAATTCTATCTGAAAAACTTGGCTTTAAACACCCTATTTTGAATATGAAAGCCGATCAAAGCATAGAGTTTATTGAGAGCGAAATGAAAGAGGTTGATCTTAAAAAATTCATGGATTAGAATATATCAGATATTAGATGTAAGTGTGCATCACCCCTTCAACACCTTCTCAAACACCCCAACCATTTTCCCCGCAATCACATCAAACGAATACTCCTTCACTACATCTTCATTCACCCGGTAAATTTCACCAAGCCGCTGCTTATTGTCGCAAAGTCCTTTAAGCGCAGCGGCAATGGCTGCTGCATCAAACGGATCTACGATAATACCCGTTCCTGCACTGCGTAAAATATCGGTACAGTCTGACGCGCCGGCCACGGCCAGCACGGGTTTACCGGTAGCCAGATATTCGTAAAGTTTGCCGGGAATGAATAGCGGACGCTGCCCGCTTTTTTCGGTTTCAAGCGGAAGAAAAAGCACATCGGCCTGTTGCAGTGTGTGCAGCGAATCGGCTTTGGCTTTGTAGCTTTCTATTTGCACACATGCCTCCACACCCATTTTTACAGCTTGTGCCGCTGTACGTTTATCAATCGCGCCCCAGAAATGCAGTGTTATTTTTTGCGCGTATTCAGGATGTTGCTGCAGCAAATGTTTCAGCCCCGCAAAAAGGTAATAGGCCGAACGGGTGCTGATATCAAGATTATCAACCTGATACGTGCCAAACATACGGCTGAGCAGGCTTTTTGAGGCATACTTCGCCGGATCGAAATACGCCAGACTGCCGGCATACGCAATAACCAGTTTATCAGTAGCCATTGGTAAGCACGGTTAAACGTTCGGGACTGATGAAACCTCGCTTGCGGTAAAGCGCAGCTGTTTCTGGTGTATTTACAATGAGCTGATCGGGCAACGAAAGCAGCTTCTCCTCTACCCTGCGCGAAATTTTCCAATGCAGTTTCGACGGCCATTGCCAGGCGTAGGCATCGGAATACGGATCGCGCAAATCAGCCACCCAGCGCAAGCCGTCTTTTTGCAAGGCACGCCCGGCAAAGAGCGCACTGTAAGGTCCGGAGCTGGTGTACACGAGTTTGATGCCATGTTCGCGCACCAGCTTTCGCGCCACAGGCAAAAGTCTGGCCGGCCAGCGGGCCGATGATTCATAAAGCCACGCATAACCGAAAAACCAGAAGAAACGATAAAGCCGCCACTTCATCATAAGGCGTTTAAATTTGCGTGGCTCACCGGTGGCTACACGAATTATCAATGCTTCGGGCGGAAGCTGTGCAAGCAGGCTTTCGTCAACTGCATACGGACCGCTGCGTACATCGTTTTCGGTAATCGTAATTACTATTGGACGGAAGCCGAGTGCGGGAAGTCTTTTTACCAGTTGCAGCGAACGGTGTGTGCCGGGCCCGCCCATGGGCGGAAAATGATGCGCAATGAACAACACCGGCTCCATGCTTCAGTTTTTTGAGTCGCCTGAAAACCGTTCGCGTATGCGGGCAAGGTAGCCGCTGGTGGAAAGTCCGTGGCTGCGGTCGGTATAATAAAAATCCATCGACAAATCAGCACCGGTAATGGGCTTTCCTTTGTAATCATCGCCCAGAAAGCGGATGCCGATATTTTTGGTCTTCAGTATTTCAAGCAGTTCGTCTTCGCTGCTGTAGGTCATTACTTCATCCACAAACTTCACGGCCTGCATAATTTTAACCCGTTCTTCGATTGTAAAAACGGGTTTGTTTTTGCCGGGATTGATTTGCGGATTGATGTTTTCGGCCGTGTTGAGCGCCACAATCAGGTAATCGCAATGTGCACGGCATTCTTCAAGCATGAGCACATGGCCTGCGTGAAAAAGGTCAAAAACGCCACATGTAAAACCAATTTTCATGCTTTGCCCAGTTCGTTTTTGAGATAATCGCTCAATTTATATCTTGGCTGCCAGCCTAATATTTCGCGGGCTTTTGCCGTGTCGGCATAGGTTACATCGGCTTCGCCTTCGCGTTTGGCAATGAATTCAATATTATCCGAAATCATTTTCGCCACGTCAAGCACGGCAAACGTATCGCCAAAGCCTACGTTAAATGCGGTGTTGAGTTTGTGCGGATGTGTGGCTGCCGCCAGATTAGCCAGCGCCAGATCATGCACATGGATGAAATCGCGGCGCTGTGTGCCGTTGCCGGTTACCAGCAAGGCCTGTCCGTTTTTATGGCGGTTCAGGAAAATGCCGATTACACTGCTGTATGCGTTAAATGCGTTGGCCGGATTGAAACTGCGCGGACCATACGGATTGAAATAGCGCAGCGTCACATAATTGAGCGGATAACGTTCGGCCAGAATTTCGAGATACTTCTCTACCTCGTATTTCTGAAACGCATACGGACTAAGGCATTTTACTGATTCGTTTTCGGTGGTGGGAATATGATCGGGTGTGCCGTAAATGGCACTGGAGCCGCTGTAAATAAGACGGGGATAATGATTTTCTTTAATCATTAATTCCACCAGATGCATAGCCCGCGTTACGTTTGCGGTAATGTGTTCGCCAATGTATTCGAAACTGGGCTGAATACGTGGCAATGCGGCCAGATGGAATACTTTGGTGTAAGGTTGAAGTGTGGTGAGTGTGGCAAGATCGGCTTCGGTAAATGTGAAGCGCGGATTGCCAAGTGCATGCGCAATATTGGCTTTTGTGCCTGTGCTCAGGTTATCAATTCCGTCGATCTGCCAGTTTGTTTCGGCCAGCAGCACATCGAGCAGATTGGAGCCGATAAAGCCGGCCACACCGGTAATAAGTACGCGCTCAGTCATGCAGCGAATCGAGGATGATGTGCAGAATGGTTTGGTGGAAACACTCCACAATGCCGTAGTTGCGCACAGGCGTTACAAAATTTATATCGCCGCTGCGGCTTAATGTGTTGTGAGGCTCAAAGCCCGAAAGCGTAAGTACACGTCCGCCAAGCTCACGCGCCTGCGCCACCGCATTGAGAATATTTTTCGATTCGCCCGAACTGCTGATGGCCACCAGCAAATCGCCCGATTCGAAGTGGAGTTTAAGCCACTCGGCCATGGCGCGCTCGTAGCCGTAATCGTTTGCATAGCAGGTAATGAGCGCGGCGTCGGAAAACGCATGTGTGCGGAAACGGCCAATTTTGGCATAGTCTTCCATCATGTGCGAACAGATGGAATTACTGCCACCATTGCCAATGAAATATATCCGCTTCACATTTCCTGTGCGCAGCATAGTTACAGCTTCCTGCATTTGCTGCTCAAGTTGCGGATCATTCATCCACTTTGTGTAATACTCTTTATACGACGCGAGCTGCATGTTCGAGCAGTTTTTTAGGGGTAACTGATTGTTCGTTGCAAAGCCAGGTAGTGGAAAGACTGGCCGCAAGCGCAGGAATGGTCAGGTCTGTTACATTGCCCTGCAACGCAGGAAGCAGTGTACAGAATGCCAGAAACGTATCGCCGGCACCAATTGTATCCACAATTACACTCTTATACGACTGCTGATGCAGTGAAGTTTTGCCGTTGTAATGCAGCGAACCTTTACCGCCAAGCGTGACAAACAAATGCTCGGTATTGAGTTCGTAGTTATACAACTCCGCAATGTCCGAGTCATTATCGCGGCTTATGTTGCGGTTCATCTGAAGGCTGGCTTCACGTAAATCAAGCGTAATGCTTTTTTTGCGGTACTGCTTCCATTTCGAGATGCGGTTAAACCCAAAGTTGTTTGAGTTTGTCTGGCACATGAGGTGGAAGCCGTCGGTAATGGTTAGTTTATCGCAGAAACCATGACCAAAATCGGCCACAATCACTACATCATAATCCGATGTATTGATATGGATGGGGCCAAAATTGGATGTGTCGAATTTATTGATCTCCACATGCTTCTTTTTGTCGAACGCATCCATGTAACGTGTTTTCACAATCTCGTCGCCGGGATTTGAAATGAGCGTTACCTCCTTCACAAAATCGGTGAGATGCCCGGCAATAGCAGCTGCGCCGCCTTTCTGCACAAGCGGCTCTTTGCCGGCTTCGAGTTTAAACACCGGACAAAACGATTTCATGGAGTGACCTTCGTAAGTCACTTCAATAAACTGATCAATGATGGTTTCGCCCACCACAGCCACGCGCAGGTTTGCGGCTTGCGCAATAAACTCGTTTACTTTATCGGTAAGTGACATCAGCGCGTTCCGGTGCAGATGAATACAAAATGATAGTGGTTCTCCGGATAAAAAGTGGAGATAATCTGGTCGATCTGACCGAAGGTATATACATTGCGGAACCTGTCGGCACAAAACTGATGCAGCTCGGCAAAGCTGAGTTCGCGGATGTGGTAATCGCGGCGGTTTTGTGTGGGCGGCGGATCCATTTTACGCACGGTAGAAATAAACAACGTGCCGTCGGGCTTCAGCAAACGCCGCATGGTGTTCATCAGTTCATGCTGTGCAGCCTCGTCCATGTGTTCAATCACCTCAAAACAGGTAATCACATCAAACGAACCCTCTTCTAGTTTGGAAATATCCTGAATTACATCAATTCCTTCCGGCGCATAACCATCAGGATACACATCATGCGAAATTACCTGTGCAAATTTTTCTTTCAGAATACGGGTACCGTATCCTGAACCACAGCCGTAATCAAGCACACGCAGATTTTTATCGTTCAGTGTACGATTTACAAAACTGTATCTCGCCATCGAAACAAGGGCATCCATTGATCCGAGTGAGTAATCGATTTCAAGTCGCTTCATGCAAACTGGTTTTTGACAAATGTAACTATTTCGTGTGTGGAAAAGGCGTACTGAAAAGGCTTTGCTACGGCTCTTTTCCCTCTGAAACGCAGCGTATTTACAAGGCTGCCTATTTGTGTGCCGCCTTTGTAGATGATGAGCACCTGTGCCGGCACATAATCGGCCAGATATACAGCGCCTGAGTGCTGAGTAATAATGAGCGAAGCATTGGCACAGGTTTCGAGCACGTTGCGGTTGTCGGCGCTGATGCGCAGCACAATGTTTCCGCGTTCGCGCACAGCCAGTGTTTGCGAGGGATGACCGGTAATGTAAATCTTATCGAAATACGGACTGAGTAATTCGGCCAGTTCGTCGTAGTCCCAGGCTTCGCCGTTGTTGAGCGAGGATGCGGCACCTTTACTTCGCGGAAAAAGCACACAGCTTTTCTCCGTGGCGCTGCGATACACTTTACTCAGATCAGGATAATGCAGGTGATTGCCTTTGAGCAGCCAGCTGCGATGAATAAACCAGTAGTAATATTCATCGTTGATATTCCAGAAAGGCAGACCCGATGACTGCGCTTTTGTGTGAAAGGCTTCTATTTCCCGCTGCACATCGGCTGGCGGAATGGCACGGTTAAGGCGTGGCGGTACTTCGGCAAAAAAATCGCGGAGTTCATGATAAGTGGCTACCAGCGAATTTCCGTGTTCATCAACCAGAAACGGACTGTGCAGTTTCATGCCGCAGTAATGGATTTTTACACCGCGGCTGTGCAGATAGGCAATAAACGGAAGATTATGTGCCAGGAAATGTCCGAACTCGCCTTTAAACGGGCCATAGCAGCATTCTTTTTTGCGCAGCGTTTTCCAAAGCTTCAGCCAGGCTTTGGCAAAGCCCAGATAAATTCCAATCCAATAACGTAACCTCGCAAAGCCTTTGTAGCTCTTTGCAAAATGGCGGTTGTCGGAAAGCACCGTTAAATCGCGCGGCTGTTCACTCATGCTTTTCCGTTCTCGAGCCGTTGCAAAAAAGCATCGGGATTATTGAAATTGCCTGCGTTGAGCAGTTCGGCATCCGGCTTAAGCCACCATTCGGAATGCAGTAAGCGGTTGCGCATCTCCTCGTCAAAGCGGTAGCGGATAATACGCGCCGGAACGCCTGCTACTACCGCATAAGGCGGCACATCGTCGTTTACAAAAGCACCGGCACCCACTATTGCCCCATGCCCCACCGTTACGCCGTTGCGGATAAGCGCGTTGGCCGAAATCAGTACATCGGCACCAATTACTGTTTGTTTGCCCTCGTCTTCGGCGTAAGTGTTTTCATTCACCAGCCCGCGCCGTTTGGCATAAAACGCCGGTGATGTACTTACCCAATCGTCGGGGTGACTCATCAAACCGATGCGCACACCGGCCGAAATACTTGTAAATGCACCAATGCGGGCGCAGGAACTGATGTAGGCGTTGCGGCCAATGTACACGTAGCGGCCAATTTCTTTCAGGCCCGCAGGCAGTAATACATTTTCTTCAATTACCGTTCCCGGCTTTATGAGTTTTTCCACTTCGGGCGGAAGCAGAGAAAGTATGCGCGATCCGGCAAACAGCGTTGGATAATACGCATGAATGCGGCGGGCAATTTTCAGTTGCAAAAAACCGTATCTGATTAATGTAAGTAATTTCATGATACTGTTTTTTGGGTGTCGGTACCAAGCCATTGTGCGGCCGTGTACTTTTCGAGTTGAAACGAAGCCAGAAAAGCGTCCGTGGTTTCACTCATCGCCTTATCAAGCAGGGCATCAAGTTGTGGCTGTGTAACCGCACATACATTGGCGAGCGCTGATCCGGGCAAGGGAAAGTTATTTATTCCGGCGGGGAAAAACAATGTTTTGTAACCGGCAAATAACCGCTCAAACAAAATTGTACTCATTGCGCCAATGCCTGTATCTGCTTTGGCAAATTGTTGCGTAGATGGTATGCCTGCCTCAGAGAAACGATAGTTTACACCTTCAAACATGCGGGCGTAAAATGCTTCGGTTTGCGCAATATATTCGGGTTTACGTTCGCGCGGGTGCAGGAAAATGATAAGCAGCACCTGTTTGTGTGTGCGACACCATTGCGCAAGAAGCGGTAACAATTGTTTCTCGGCCTGATGATCGCCGAAGCCGGTATCGATATTATTTTCTGTTTCACGCAGCCATACTGCATGCGAATAAAAGCCAAGTGTATTTTGAGGTGCTGCCGATTTTAATTTTAATTCATAGTAAGCCCCATAGCGCGGCCATATTTCAGGTGTCCAGTGCTGCAACTGCTTTACAAATTTTCGGGTTGCCGAAACATACAATTCATCAGCCTGATACGGACTTCCCAAACTGAGTTGGTCGGCAATCAATTCATTATGATGTGCTGCAAGTAAACTTGGCGATGGAATTTTATTTACTGCAATTCCCTGAGCACGCAGCAGCAGCGTCAGCGCGTTTGCGTCTTTCTCGTAAGGCGAATAAAAATGCAGTTGCTTAATTGATTTTGAGTGAAGAATATGCAGAAGAGCAGCAGCCTCGTGGGCTTCGCGTAGCAGCAATGCCTTCGGTAAGCGCTTACCACGATTAAACGCCAGCAGCAAAGCCTGAACTAAACCAAATGTTTTTGAGCGCCCCGGATAATCCGTACCAAGCAACTCCTGCCGCGAAATATATAATCCCGGCATTTCTCCAGTATTCTGACGCACATGCATTATACGAAGCGCAAACTCGCTGGCTTTGTTGTCAAAAACAGCTACACTGTTATTCGCATCATTCATCTTTTTTGCAGCCTCTGTATTTTGCGACAGAGAAGTTACAAGCTGTTTCCAAACTCTGAGCCCGGCCAGAGGGTCGTTTGCTCTGAATCCCTGCATGCGGAATGTGGGTTTGTTTACCAAACACCAGCCCGCGAGAGCTTCTTCCGAAGCAAACTTGCCTGCCGTCGAAGCAACAATCAACTTTTTGTAAAACCGATATACCTCACGAGGCTTCATAGCACAGCGCAAATCAGGGATTGATGCGGTTAAGCACTTCATTAAGCTTGCCGGCGCGCTGCAAAATCGTTTCCACAAACTCGCGGAAAGCGCCCTCGCCTCCCCGGCTTTGCGTAACCAGTTTCACTTCGTTGCGCACATACACCGGCGCATTGGCCGGTGCCGCCGGAAAACCCGCACGGCGCAGCAGCTGCACATCGCCGATATCATCGCCAATATAAGCCACATCAGCAAGCGTAATATTCATTTTGTTACAAAGCTCCTGCGCACATTCAAGCTTATTGCTGATACCTTGAAAGAGGATATCGATTTTAAGTTTTGCGGCACGTCTTGCCACAATCTCGGTATTCTCTCCGGTAATAATACCCACAGGAATTTTCAACTCACGCAAAAACAACACACCGGCACTGTCTGATGTATTAAACTTCTTCCACTCGTTGCCGGTTTGGTCGTAATACATACCGCCGTCGGTCCACACACCGTCTATATCAGTAAGTACAAGTTTGGGCAGGAAACTCATTCTACAATCATGTATGACTGAATACCGGTGTAGCTGAAACGCTGCAGGCGTATGTTTTGCAAGCCAAGCACATCTTTCAGTGCCTGTGTCTCGCCGGGGAAATGCGGGTCGCACAATTCATCGAAACCAATAACAGAACCTTTGGTAAGGTGCGGTGCAAGCAGTTCGAGACAACGGCGTGTGGGTTCATAGATATCGAAATCAAAGTATGCAAATGCTACTATTGTTTCGGGATGTGCGGTAAGGTATTTCTCCAGCTGAACCACCGCATCACCTTTCACAAGTGAATTTTTACGGATATGGTTAAGCGGACATTCCTTTTCATGATAGTTGAGCACTTCCTGAAGATATTCTTCGTAATTCTCAGTTACCGAAAAGGCTCCTTTCTTAATCACTTCGTGGTTTCCGTCCTGTTCATGTACCGACGGAAAGCCTTCGAACGTATCAAAACCAATGAGTTTTCGGCTGTAGTTGTACGGCTCATAAATACCACGAAGGTTGCTGAGCGTAACCAGGTTTTGTCCCCAGCGCACACCAAACTCCATCATTACGCCATGTACATGAAGAAACTTCTGGTAGAGTTCGTTCATGAAAAGCGTTTTGGTAAGTTCCTGACGCTTTACAAACAGACCCACATTAGCAAGTTGTTCGTTGGCAGGAATGGGCGAATTGCGGTAAAGTTCGCCAAATCGTGCGCGAAGATCCTGTTCGTTGCCCGATGCGATTGTTTTGGTTTCTATGCTCATGCGAGATGTGGTGCGTAAATGATTTCATCAGCCGGTACATCGGCCGTAAGTTTTTTGCCAATTACCTGTGCGCGGTCGGCCCACTTGAAGCCGTCGCCGGGCGAAAGCATGTGCAGGTCGTTTTCAGTAATTACTTCGCCTGCTTTCATGGCGCGTTTGGTAGCAATGGAGCGTTCGAGTTTTACACGTGCGGTTTCTACCGAAGGTTCGATGAATATTTCTTCTTTCCCGAACGATTCTTCAAGCGCACGCAAATCGCGCATCATACGCACCATACCATCCGGCCCGAGCGAACCGGCCTGATCTGTGCCTTTCATGCGGCGATCAAGTGTAATGTGTTTCTCAATAATTTTTGCACCCATTGCACAAGCCGCTACAGGCACTGAAATACCGATGGTGTGATCGGAATAGCCGATGGTGTATTGCGGATAATTCTTTTGCAGCCAGGTAATGGTAAGCAGGTTTACACTGCGCGGATCAGTCGGATACTGCGATACACAATGTAAAATAGAGATGTTGTTGTGATGGCGTGAAATCACGTTCAGCGCATCGTCAAGCTGCGCCTTGCCGGCCATACCGGTAGAAAGGATAATCGGAATTTTTGTTTCGGCCATTGCTTCCAGCAGCGGCAAATTGGTTAAATCGCGGCTGGCTACTTTCAGCGAATCAGGGGTAAACAGTTTAAGCATCGACAAACAGCCCACCGCACAAAGTGTTTCTACAAAATCAAGTCCGTAGCTTTTGGCGTACTGATACAACTCAAAATGCTGCTCGTCGTTGAGCTCAAGTTTGGCGCGGTGTTCGCCATAGGTACGACCGAAAGAATGCGGACTGTCGTACACACGATCCATCTGAGAGCGCGAGAGTTCTTCGTTCAGATCGCGCTTGGTGAGTTTTACCGCATTCATCGATTTGTATTCGCGATTAAAAAGTTCTTCACGAATCGGCCTCGCGGCGGCGTCGATAATCAGTTTGGCAATATCTACCGAACCGTTGTGGTTCTGGCCTATTTCGCCAATTACATAAATTCCGTCAGGTGTGTTCATTTCTGGAAGCGTTCAATCTGCCGTTGCATTTCTTCCCGCAAATCAGGCCGTTGTTGCAATTCGGTCAGGATTTTCTTAAAAGTAATGGGTTTTGAATTGCCTGCCAAATCAAAGTAAAATTGTTGCAGGGCGGCAAAATCTTCGGGGGTATCAATGGTTAAACGTACCGAAAGGTTTTCGTAAACACCTGCTGGTGCGTGAATCCACTGCACGTTAAACTTATCGGGATTTCCGTAGATGAAGTTGGTTACGTGTTCGTGGTAAAACGGATCGTCAGTAGCTGCAGCGGCGCGTTTTAATGCATCCAGCGTGACATATTCGGAAAAAATACCCCAGTGTGCGCGTATGGCGGGTAAATTGCCTGCAAGCGAATAACTGAGGTAATCGGCCGATGAAATGAAAGAAGCAGTAATCAGTTCATCGAGTAAACCGGCATCGAGAAAAGGATTATCTGCGCATACGCGAATGATTCGGCTGAAGCCAGCCTTTTCCGCGGCCTCTGTAAAACGCTGCAATACATCCGTTTCATGTCCGCGAAAGCAGTTAACACCTTCCTCTGCCGCCAGCGCAGCCACGGCATCATCCGCTTCAAGTGCCGATGTAGCGAGCCAAACAGGCACATTGGCCGAATTGGCTTTCAGGCGGTGCAACAGTAATTGCAAAATGCTGTGTCCATCGTAAAACGGCAAAAGCACTTTGCCTGGCAATCTTGTAGAACCCATCCGGGCCTGCACAATTATTCCGGTATCGGGGGCGGTTTGGGAAATAATTAAACTCATTGAAACACTTATACGCAAAAACAGCAAACAGGGTTGTTGACTTTGCTCATTGAGGAGTGAAAATACACATTACCATTCTGCTGATTCATTAAGCAGGGCCCCTTTGCCATAATTGATTTCATCGAGAAACCGCTTCCTGTGCATTGCCCCCGCCCCGACGCGCAGCGAAGCAGCGCCCTCGCTGTAAATCTTCTCCACGCAAGCGGCAACCTGTTCCGGCAAAGGGGTTTCGGGTAAAAGAAAACCGGTGGTTTCATCCACTATTTCGGGCACACCGAATATGTGTGTGCCAATGAGCGGAATGCCCGCCGCTGCCGCTTCCATCATGGAAACAGGCAAACCCTCGTAACGGCTCAGGTTAATGAAAGCATGCACCGGCGAAGTGCGATAAAACTCAAGCACCTGCGCATTGGGCACAAAGCCACGAAGTTCGGCTGTAATGTGCGGCGGAAGCGTGGCGCAATGCGTCTTCAGCTTTTCGAAATCAACACCGTGCCCGAAATGCACCCAGCGTACCGGAAATGGCAGCAGCGCCAACGAATCTGCAATCAGCTCAACACGCTTGCGGCTGTCAACCGCCGAGCAGGAAACCACCGTAAATGCGGCACCATCATACATCGGATTATCAGCCTTGTGCGGTACACCGAGGTATGCAGTTTCAACTTTTGCCGCAAAGCCGGGGTAGGTTTCGCGCAGATAGCGCGCGCCGTGCTCCGAACACGGATGCAGCTTAGCCATGCGGCTAAGCCTGAAAGCCTTGAGGTAATTAGGCCGCGTGGCAAACACCGGATACAGATCGCCGAGGTGTGCACGGCTCACGAAGGTGTTTATTTTGCCCTGCGCGTTCAACACCGCAAGCATGGTACTCCACTGAAAAAACCAGTAGGAATAAAAGTAATTGCGGCTTTGCGGCTGTTTTTGCAGAAAAGAGACAAAGGCCTGCGCATGGCACAAGGCATTGTAAAACTGCTGCACCGCCCCTTTCAGGTGTGTAAAGCGGCGCAGTTCGCGGCGGCCGTGCTTCCACTCGGTAAGCAACACGCTAAGCAGCAGCGGCAAATTTTTCAGCAACAGCCACTTGCTGTATTTTACATCAGGCGGCAAAAAATGAACTTCTGCATTGGGCGGAACCGGTCGCTGGTAGCTGGCGCGGGCCTGCGGCAATATCACAACGCGATCAAAGCGGGCAGCAAGAAACTGCATCTCGTTTTCGAGATACTGCTCGCCCTCATCGAAGGGAAATTTATCGGTAAACAGATACAGCGTCTTCATTGCAGCGGTTTACGCGAATTAACCAGTTTATCAAAAAACACCACCAGTCGTTTCATTTTGGCGGCGTAATCCATATATGCCTCCGCATACTTCCTGAATTTCGTTCTGTTTTCGGTTGTCGTTGCCGTTAGGGCAAATTCGCGGAGCTGGGCAAGATCAATTAAACCGCTTTTCAGGTCCACTTGCAACCAGCCATAACCTTCCGGCATACGTTCTTTGGGCAAATCAGGATCGGGGAAAGCTGTAATTACGGGTACGCCTCTGGCCGCATATTCACGCACTTTCAATGCAGATGCTTCTTTAAGGCCCTTGCGTTCAATGGCCAGACTGGCTATAGCCAGATGAATATTTTGAAAAACCCTGTCAAGCTCAGCACCGGTAAGCGGGCCGGTAAATACAATCTTATCGCCACGGGTTGAAGCCAGTTTTTTTATCTCCTCACTAAAACTGCCTACCAGCCAGAGTTTCACATTATCATGCTCGCTTACCGACCGGATAAGCTTATCCGTGCCCTGCCAGTCAACCGAAACCGACGAGAGCATGAGCAAATGAAGCGTTCCGCCGGTAAATACGGGTCCGGTCACAAAGGGAATACGAGACGTGTCGATGCCATTTCCGGAGGTAATAGCCGGCACTTGGCTGTTCATCCGGTTCAGCTCATATTGTGTTATTTCGTCGGTTACCCCGATAATTCCGGCAGTTTTGCTTAACAAACGTGGAGCCAGATACTTCTCTGTCCAGAGCAAAGCCCCTTTGTTCCAACCGCTTTTTAGTATTCCGTGGTAATAAACCTCCAGTTCTTCAATTTCCTTCGTATTGTGCTCAAATACAAAGTTGAATTTACGAAGTAAACCGCCCATTGCGGGATTCATTGTCTTATACCGCATCAACACCATGTCGGGGTTGAGGCGGGTAAGTTCGCGGTCGAGCAAACGACCCACATGTTTACTTCTTCTGAAAAACGAAATGAGCTGAAACGGCCCCTTGCCCATCCATGCCGGTTCAACATACGTAATCTGAAGCGGAACAGCGCCGGGCGGAAGATCCTGAGGGTTGGGAACCTGCGCGCAAATGACAAGCGGAATAACCTCTGTGCCTGAATTGTTGAGGTGATGAATAACGTCTTTAATTTTATTCATTACACCGATGAGCGATGCATTATATGAATACAGATAAACTATTTTCATAATGAGCGGCTCAGTAAATTATTCAAAAGCGATTGCGGAAACTTAATTTCTGTGCCGGGTTCCAGGAGCGGCATGGCATCTACCTTCTGGGCATTCATAAGCGCGGCTATCATTCCGGCTTTGCCGGTTTCCAGCCGCAGGCCGGAAGTACCTATTAATCGGCCATAACCGGCTTCGGCATTGGGATGCGAGAAAATGGTGGGCACGCCAAGCTGCAGGGCTTCCACAGCAATTGTTGACCAGCCGGTGATATGTACATCTGCAAGTTGCAGCAGATGATACAGGTTTACTTTGGTTGGGCGCAGTGTTTCCACATTGGGCAAACCGGCCACCATTTCGTTAATTAGTTTACGTTCATCATCCGTTTGAACCGGATGAAACCGTACCAGCCAGCGCCAGTCTTTGGGAAGTTCTTTCATGGCCGCCAGCACGTGATCGGCCAGGCCGCGCTGCAAGCTTACAACCACAGTACGTTTTACCTCTTGGGCCTCGTTTCGCAATGCCTGAATTTCGTCTGATACAGGTACACCTGTTAAACTTTTCTGCATCCACAAATTGCCTCCGGTAAACGGAATGCCTTGTGGTCCGGCATTGCTTTGGCTGGTAAAACGCGTAAAATAATCGCTCCACATCCAGAAATAATGCGCCAGATAAGGACTCTCGCCAGCTGCGCCGTGCCAGCCATAATACATCGGGTTGTCTTGTCCGCCATGCTGTATATCAATCACAGGCACCCCCGCACGATGACATACCGAAGTTAAAGCGAGTGTTTGCTGATCGCAAAAATAGCAGGGCATAAATACGGCGCGCGGGCGCATTTTCGCAATAAGCGGCTGCAGCAATTCTTCCCACGCAAACACCCGTTCGGCAAAGCCCGAAACCGAATGATGCGAAGGCAGAAAACCCGCGTTTAGTTTTTTCAGCCAGGCAATTACATCATCCTCGGCCTTTTGCACATGCCCCAGCGTGGGTTTTAACCGGTAGCGCCGCAACCGGCCCAGTTTGCGCATTTCGTCCATCACCAGATCGCCCGACGCAATGACATCAACCGGATACATCAAATCAGTAAGCGGTATTGAACTGTTTCCGGCTACCTGTATTCTTGCCGCATTATATTGCTTACAAAGCCATTCGTAATAGGGATCAAGATGCCGGAAATAACCTTTGCCCTGAATAAAATCGGATGGCTTTTGTGTGGCCGAAAAGAAAAACAGCACCTTGTCCTTATGCTGTTCGGCAATCTGTGCCACACACTTCAGATAATCGCGCTTATTAATCTGTGGCTTTTTATGAAAACCGGATGCCGGAGCAGCTGTCTGACTCCCCGTATTCACTTCCAGATCTTCCTGATGCTGCGCCCTGAAAAAATCGTACATCACCTTGCGGCGTACAACAGGCCAGATGTTACGGCCATTGTAAGTATAACCAGCCACATCAAGCTGCTTTTCCATGTCGAAAAAAGCGTTCGTAAATGCGGTTCGGGTAATTGTAATTTTGGGCTTGGCTGAGGATTCAGACATGGGATAAAAGTAACTATTTATCCCTTTTCACAATACCGCTCACGAACTGGGGAAATAGCGGCCATAAACCAACATGAAGGTAATTACTTAACCTTCTTTCGAAGAAAACTGCAGCCGCTGGAAGAACTTGCCGAAGCCACAGCCTCAGGAAACTCGAAAAATTAAGCAAACATATCAAGCCATCGCGGTCATTTCGCCCCCGCACTGTCATAAGAGCCTGCACTGTCATTTCGAGACTGCACTGTCATTTCGAGCGCAGCCGAGAAAAGACAGTGTACTACTTCCGGTTCTTATACAAAGCCCCATTCAGGTTGGCATAACGAACAGTAATCTCAAAACCACCCATACCCCGTGTTACGGCTGTATATTTCGAAAGGTTGAAATCATAGGAAAAGCCGAGGAAAAAATCGCCGAGATCGTAATAAAACTGCGGGATAAGCGCATCTCCCACACGATAATGCAGCCCTGCGCCAATGCCTGATTCGGTATAGAAATTGGTGATTTTTGTGCCGTTTTGAATGCGGTATCGAATCATGGAGCCGAAAATAATTTCGTGCGCACTGCCCTGCTGCATGTAACAGGCCGAAGGGCGTAATGACCAACGCGTATCCGGAAAATCATAACGAAGCTGGGCATGGCCTACAATGCGCATAGGCAGTTTGGCAGCACCGCCACTATGATAACGCATGTTGGGCTGGTTGGCATGAAATACTGAAGCGCCCACCTGCAGTTCGGTTACATCTTTTCCTACCAGACTGCCCGCCACACTGCGGTACTGATAAACCACTCCGGCAGAAATATCAGGGTACAAAAACGAGGTAAGCAAATTGGCTTCGTTGTTTGGGGCATTGGGATCAAAATTGCCATTGATATACTGGCTTTCCCACTGCAAACCGGTAATGGTGGCCGAACGCTGACCAAGTCCGAGCTGCAAACCGGCCGAAATTTTTTGCTTCGGGCTCATCGGCAGAATGGCACTGCCCGAAATACTTCCCTGAAACGTACCAAACTTCGAATCGCCGGCCTGATCGCGAAAAACAAACATGCCTAAACCGAGATATGCCCGGTTCAGGGCCGGACGCAGCGGCATATCAAATGCAGCAGCCATTGTACGGTAGGGACTACCCATTTGCGCCCACTGCGATTTGTAATTGGTAGTAAACCGATATACCCCGTCGAACATGCCTGTGGCTGCCGGGTTGAGGTGCATGGGCAATTCTGCCATTTGCGAAAAATGAATATCCTGCGCAGTACTGCTGACAGCAAAACCCAATAATCCTGTAAAAATCAATACTCTTTTCATACGCGCAGGTATTTATCGCATCAGTGTAATATTGCCCGATTTCACCGAGGTTTTTCCATCGGCAAAGGTTACTTTGAGCATATAGGCATAAACGCCCGACGGACATTGCTGACCGTTTTGCGTACCGTTCCAGCCCTGCGCGAGATCAGTTGTCTGAAACACCGGCTGGCCCCAGCGGTTAAATACCACCCACTCAGCTTCCAGTACACCGGCCAGACCATGCACATACACCATTTCGTTGTTGCCATCGCCGTTGGGCGAGAATGCATTGGCTACAAATACATTTTCTATAATTTCTACTGTTTTGTAGTGTGCAATAATGTGGTCGGCCTGCGTGAGATCGGTACTTATACTATCATTCTGGGCATTGGGAGATGGAATATTGACCATTTCCCAGTAATCGAAAATGTAAAGCGGCGATGTAGGCTCGGTTTGCAGAATTATGGGTATTCCGCCAAAGTAACTGCCTGTCCACGGAAATGCATCAAGCGAAAGCGAGTTAAGCTGAACCGTACCTGCCCCCGGCGGCTGCACTTCTACGATTATTTCATAGGGACCGGTGAGGTCGTAGCAATCCATCATACCCTGAACCAGTGCTGTACAGCGGGTTTGAATAAAATTACGAAGTGCAGTTACGTTGGCCTGCCAGCCAGCCATACTCCCCCCCCATTTCTGAATCTGCCGCGGCATTTCGGGGGCTATTTCGGCTACCATTGTATCAAGCAACGCAATAAGCGAATCGCAGCTGAACGTGGTATTCATTAAATCCACATAACGGTTTATGTAATACTGCTTAAACGTTTCGTTCTGCAAGAGCGCATTAAGTATGGGAATATGGCCTTGTCCGCCGGGATCAGACAGGCTTTCAGGATTACAGGGATCAGCGTTTGCCGATACATCGGGAATACCCGTGTAATTGATGTAATGACCAAATGTAGCATCGTTATCCCAAAGCGTGTAACGCCATTTTTTCTTATCACCGTTCGGATCCAGACCCCGCCACCAGGCTGTATTCCAGTTGAGCCAGTCGGCCGATACTACAACAGAATTAAGAATCATGTAGTCGATCAGGCTTTTCCAGTTGTACACGCTGTCCACATAATCGAAGTTAGCCTGCACAGTCATGTTGTTGGTGGTCACAAAAGTCACAAAGCTGTTCCAGTCTGTTTGTGCCTGCGGTCCGCCGTATTCCGACCATGTTCCGCCCCATGTTTTCAAAAACTGAAGTTTATCCTCAGGCTGATCGTAGTAGTAATCCGTAAAATCATGATCATCAACTTTTTCACGAATTTCATACACGCCCCAGTATTGCCCGTTCATATACAGCACACAAGGTTCCCAGGTGCGTTCGTCCATAGCAAGTCCGGCCTGCTGCGAAAGATTATGGCAGTAGGCATCACGTATATGCGCGCCGCCGTTTTCGAAGGGATAGTTGTCGTTTGCTGCCGCTTTGATAATGATTTTCTGAAACTCATCACGGTCTTTGCGGCGAAACAACTTCCAGTCGAGCGCATCATTATACCCGAACTGATCGCGCGATACAAAGTCAATACCGCGCTGGTCGTAGGCCCATGAGTCGTTTCCGTGTTTATTTGAGTTGCCGGTTACTTCAGTACGCATTACACCGGTTTTGTCAAAGTATTCGAGCGCGGTAACGGGTTCGTCGCTCCAGTTTCCCTGCACCATCAGATCAGGCAGGTATTCGCCGCAAATAGAAAGTACAGCCACTGTATGCGGACTATTGATGAAGTAAGTATTGGTTTCGATAAAGCTGGCGGGAATGCCTGTTGTGCTGCTGAATGCTCTTGCCCGCACTACTTGTGTGGTGGCAATATTTATTGCGGCACTGTACACCGGCGATGTGGTGGTGGGTTCGGCTCCGTTGGTGGTGTAATGAATGGTTACATTCGGATCGGGTGAGGTGATGGTGAGACTAATGCTGCCGTTGTAAAAACCCGGCTGCTGGCTGAATACCGGCGTGGTGGCATAAGGCTGAAAGGGCGTGGCGGTGTTGTTGCTGGTGCCAAAAGTAGGGCTGGTGAAAATGCTCCAGCTGGAAGCTCCGTTGGTGGTGCGCCCCCACGAATGACCATTCTGGTGGCGGCGAAGTTTTACAGAGTCAAGCATGGTGCCCGATGCGTCTGACAATACAATTTCTTCGGGCTTGCATTGGGTGAGTTTAAAGCCGGCATGTATCCAGCCGCTGAAGACAATTCCACGGCCCGAACAGATTATGCGCGTAACGCTGCCTGCCGGAACACTGCCCGAAGGAATCTGCCACTTGGTGAGGTTGTTATCGTTATCCGTAATGTAATAGCCGGTAAGGTTTACAGCAGCTGTACCTGCATTGTAAATTTCAAACCAGTCGTGAAACTCGCCGAAATTATCGGCCTGGCTGTTTGTGTTGGCACATGAATACTCGTTGATAGATAACTGAGCGTGCAGAAAACTGCTGGAAATTACCAGGATGAATAGTAAAATGAGCTTACGCATAGTGGCGTATTTTTAATTTACATAACCGAGGAGATATGTAAATATAACAATCTGAAAACAAAAAAATTACCCGGAACGGTAAAAAAAAATTCCGGGGATTTTGAAATTCTGATTTTAATGGATTATCGGGGAATAACAGCAGCTTGCCTGCGTGCATCGGCCAGAATTACTTCGTCGAGTTCGAGAAGCGCGGCTATGGCCAGCTGCGAATAATTCTGCGACGCATTTCCAAAACTTCCCGCCTTTGTTTTCCACATGGTCATAATCAGCTCCATATTTCCTTCGCAGGGATTGATTGCCGAGAGCACTTTGTCAACGTTTCCGGCACCGGCATGATATACATGCAACACCAGCAATTTATACCAGAGCTCTTCGCCACAATAGCTGATGCCTCGTTTTTCGAGCATGGCATTGGTGTATGGAATACACACTGTGCGGATAAGCTTAGCTGCGGCCCAGGCCGATTTATCGAAATCCTTACGCTCATCGACATACTTATTTACTTTCAGCCCCATTTTTACAGCCACACCCTTCATGAGCTGAAAAGCACCGAATGCGCCCACATTTGACTTTTGCAGTTTGCCTGGGCTTTCGATAAGCAGAATGGCTTTCGCGTAGAAAGGATCAACCTCCTGCGCCAGAAAAATGGGGATGGCCCTGTCAATTTGCGGCACTACGCCGGCAGCATCGTAAAAATCGCCTTTACCCCGTGTAAAGAGGAGTTGTGCTGAATCAGGCAAATTGTTGCTTTGGCGGATACTGTCGCGGAATTTCAGCTGGCCTTCATCGCCCAGTTTATTCCAGTATTCGGCTGAACAGGCAAAATAAATATCACGCGTTACGGCATAACTGAGCACACCGCTGTCTGGCGAAAGACGCATTACTTTCCGCCAGAAATGCACACGTGCAAGTGTATCCAGCCCCATGCTGCGTATATCGGCAGTTTGAATATATTGCCGCCATGTGGTATCACGCAACCCGGGAATTGCAGTTACAATATCTGCCGTGTTGGGGCGGCTTTGCTGTGCTGCTAACCCTGTGCTAATGGCTCCCAGCAAAAGCGCAAGTACACCTGTTTTCAGTATAAAATTCATTATTTGTCCTCCTCCGTGTTTCTCAAAGAAACGTATTCAGTTCCGTATTATCGTATAGCAGGTGCCGGTTTTTTCAACGTTAAAAAGTTTATAAGGTTATTGAAATTCGGCATTTGCCTGCAATATTGTATCGTATTGACAAATAAGGCACCAAAACCAGCCTCTGCGGTAAGTAGTTTGCAATTATTCACAAAAAAAGCACCGGAAATCCGGTGCTTCAGTCAGCTCAACCGCAGGGATAATTGGTTGACTAACCGGGGAATGCCTGATTTTTTTGGTTATTCGGCAGGCTGGTTTCCACGCTTGCGATACACCAGTGTGAGCAAGTCGTTTCCTATTTCTATATAGCCATAATCGTAGCAGAAATAATAGACACCTCCTTTACGGGTGGTATAGATATGTGTGAAATATTGAAAACTAAACCCCAGTTCATTGAGCCTTTCTTTTGATACAATGGCCTTTTCATCGGGAATAAGATCTTCCAGAATTCGTCGGTTACGGCGCAGTATATTGTTGATGTTGCGCATGAGATTGTTTACATCACTATTGCGCTTGTTGTTGTAATTATTCCGGCACTGATCTGAGCAGAATTTTTTATCTGCCCTACCAATCATTTGTTCTCCGCAATCGAGACAGGTTTTTTGCATATAGTACGGCAATTATTTTGCGATATTACTCATACTTTACTTGCAATGTTTCACTATTTATTTATTACACCGGTTATTTTTTTCAACAGACGTTCAGCTTACTGATTGATAATTTATTAAACATTCTGATGATACAGGCATCCGTTAGGCCCTATTTCACAGCTAAATAATTAAAAAGCCCGGCACCATTGCTGGTGCCGGGCGAAACTAAAAACCATGGCGTAGTTTTTAGTGAGCCGGTGTCATTCGAAGAAAAATGAACCGGTAAACGTGAGGGTCTTATTGACCTTTTTCGTTCTTTTCGAGTTCTGACTTCAGGTTGGCCAGAGCGGAAACGTCGCCGAGGGTGGTTTTTTCGAGGTTGTCTTTCACCTTTTTAACCGCCTTCTTGGTTTCGTCGCTGGCGTTAGAAGCATCGGCATTTTTCTTACCACCACGGGCCGGACGCGCTTCTTTTTCTTCGATAGCGAGACCTTCTACGGTGTTGCGGTGAGAAACAATGATTTTCTTGGCTTCTTTGTTGAATTCGAGAACTTTGAAGTCAACCACTTCTTCAGCAGCAGCGTTTTTGCCATCGGCCTTAAGCAGGTGCTTGTTGGGGCAGAAAGCTTCTACGCCGTAGGGCAGCTGTACAACAGCTCCTTTGTCGTTTGCGCTGATAATGGTGCCTTGGTGTACTGAACCGATTGTGAATACGGTTTCGAATACATCCCAGGGGTTTTCTTCGAGTTGTTTGTGGCCGAGGCTCAGGCGGCGGTTTTCCACATCCACGTCAAGCACAACCACTTCGATGCTTTCACCAATTTTGGTGAACTCTGAAGGATGCTTGATTTTTTTCGACCAGCTGAGGTCAGAGATGTGAATAAGGCCGTCGATACCTTCTTCGAGTTCCACAAAAATACCGAAGTTGGTAAAGTTGCGAACGCGGGCATTGTGACGTGAGCCTTTCGGGTATTTTGAAAGGATTTCCTGCCACGGATCAGGCGAGTTTTGCTTGATACCGAGTGACATTTTGCGCTCGTCGCGGTCAATTGAAAGCACGGTAGCTTCCACTTCTTCGCCGATTTTGAGGAAATCCTGGGCACTGCGCAGGTGCTGCGACCACGACATTTCTGACACGTGGATGAGGGCTTCTACGCCGGGCTGGATTTCTACAAATGCACCGTAGTCGGCAATCACCACTACTTTGCCTTTTACTTTGTCGCCTACTTTCAGCTCTGCGCTGAGGGCTTCCCACGGGTGTGAGGTGAGCTGCTTCAGGCCGAGTGCAATGCGTTTCTTCTGATCGTCGAAATCGAGAATAACCACATTGATTTTCTGATCGAGCTTAACAATTTCTTCGGGGTGTGAAATACGGCCCCAGCTAAGGTCGGTGATGTGGATAAGGCCATCAACGCCGCCCAGGTCAACAAACACACCGTAAGAGGTAATGTTTTTAACGGTACCTTCAAGTACCTGACCTTTTTCGAGTTTGCTGATGATTTCGCGTTTCTGGGCTTCAAGTTCCTCTTCAATAAGGGCTTTGTGTGAAACCACAACGTTTTTGAATTCGTTGTTGATTTTCACTACCTTGAACTCCATGGTTTTGCCTACGTAAATATCGTAGTCACGGATCGGCTTCACATCAATTTGTGAACCCGGGAGGAACGCCTCAATGCCGAATACATCAACAATAAGACCTCCTTTGGTACGGCATTTTACATAACCCTTAATTACCTCGTCGGTAGAAAGGGCGCTGTTAATGCGTTCCCACGACTTCATGGCGCGGGCTTTCTTGTGCGAAAGAACGAGCTGTCCGTCTTTATTCTCCTGATTCTCAATGTACACCTCTACTTTGTCGCCCGACTTCAGATCAGGGTTGTAGCGGAATTCAGACAGCGGAATAACACCGTCGGATTTGAAGCCGATGTTTACAACGACTTCTTTTGAGTTTTTGTTTACAACCACCCCTTCAACAACCTCGTGATCGTTGATTGATTTCAGGGTCTGACCATAAAGCGCATCGAGGTTAGCAAGCTCTTCTTTAGAATAAAGATCAGCTTTTTTACCCACTGCGTTCCAGTCAAACTCGGGCGGGGTAATTGTGTTGTTTGTTGTTTCGGCCATTTGCCGTTTTGGTTTTAGGTGCTTTACAGCACTGGCACAACAACCGGCATTGTTGTACGAGTGAGACAAAAGATACTGCCGGGTATCTGTTTTTAAAACGGGCATCAAAGGTAAGTAATTATAGCCGGATTTGTGCTACTTCCGCTCATATTTTGGCAGACAAACCCTGAGGTGATGAAGAGATAATAAACACGCGCGGGCAGATTCCAGAATATGGCGGAAATAACTGAAAACCAGAAAACTAAAAAGCGGTAAGATCGTTAGCCGCTACCCGAAACTGCAAAACTGTTGAAAACTAATTTTCAGAAAAACTGGTTCATTTGAAATGCTACCTATATACTTGCGCCACAAAGTACATGAAAAGCCATGTTTTATTCTGTTTGTAAAACATGTTTTATTTGTTAACTTTGGAATATCATTTGAACCTAACCAAAAAACAGTCACATGAAAAAAGGATTACTCATTGCCATTGGCGTTGGTACAGGCCTTTCGCTTTCGGCGCAGCGTCCTGCCAATGTCGGAGGAGTTAAAAAGTGGGATCTTACCGGAATTAACAGCGCAAAGATTGACGCTGAATCGGTAAATTTCTTTGCCCAGGCATCGGCCACTGCCCGTAACGGCAACCCGACCGTTCAGGCAAACGGAACCAAATTCACCAGTTCACGTAACGCCTTCACCCTGCTGGTGTCTCAGTCAAACTGTATGACTGCTAACCAAGCACTTGGTGCCGCTATGTTCACCGCCCGTATCAGTGCCGACTGGAGCCCCCCGTCAGTAAACAGCGGTTTCATTGAGCACACCTGGACCACCAACAACGGTTCAAGCTGGGATTCAACCTACTTTGCAAACAACGGTACCAACCTTTACCGCTACCCTTCAGGAGCTATTTTCAACCCGGCTTCTAACACCACATTATCTAACGCATTTGCCGTGGGTGTTGGTCCTTATACCGATGGTTCTGGCTGGATGGGCAACTACTACAGCAGCCAGAATATGGTAAACGCTCAAACCAACGTAAACACCGTGGATAACGGTACCAGCTACATTGGCTTTGCACGTATCGACGTTCAGTCAACCGATCAGCATGTATGGGTTACCGCCGGTCTTTATACCGACCCGAACGGTACCACCGCACTCGCTCAGGGCTTCCGTGGCGCTGCGATCATGAAAGGCACCCTTTCATCTAATGCTTTCGTATGGCAGACCGACTCGATCAAGCCGACCTTCCACCAGGACGGTACAGGTGCTAACGATTGCTACACCATCACCCACCTTGCTTTCTCACAAGACGGCAACACCGGTTATGCAGTATTCTTCGGTGTAGATGCTTCTGCAACCACTTCACAAACACGCACCTTCAGCCCGCTGGTTTGGAAAACAACCGACGCCGGTGCTACCTGGACCCGTTACCAGCAGAACTTTGACTTCACCACCATCTCTACAATCAGCAACAACCTGATTCAGGCTTCTGATGGTAACCTCAAGCCCTGGTTCTCTCAGAACAACGGTTCTGACGTAACTGTGGACAACAACGGCCAGCTGCACATTTTCTGCGAAGTAGGCAGCGGTGCTTCTAACGACAACGATTCACTCGGCTTTACCTGGACACTGACCGGCGCTAACAATACCGCCCGTCACTTCATGTACGACGTACACACCACCACCAACGGCTGGAATGCATGGCTGATTGACACCCTGTTGAGCTCACCCAACGATCAGACCTCACAGTGGTCAGACGGTACCAGCACTTTTGCTACCGATGCCCGTGCTCAGATTTCACGTTCTAGCGACGGTACCAAACTGTTCTACATCTATTCTGACACCGATCCGAACATTGGCGCTGGCGACAACAACTTCCCGAACCTCTTTGGCCGTGCAGTTGACCTGAGCATTGCTAACGTTAACGCTAACGCAACCGCTCGTCAGCAGTTCTCTACAGACGACAACCTGTTCTGGCAGTATGTGTCTAACATCACACTCGTTAACGGTACCACCTACACTGTTCCTGTATCCAACTCACTCGCACGCGACCTGAGCTTCAACATGCTCACTCCGTTCGATCACTACTACATGAACAACGTACAGTTCACTGCTGCTCAGTTCAACACCACCGCTGACCTTTCAGCTGTAGGTATTGAGGAGTTTGCTTCTGTAGGTACACTCAACTTCTTCCCGAACCCGGCCAACGACCAGATCAATGTAGTGCTCGACCTGATCAACAGCGAGAACGTAAGCATTGAAATCGTAAACAGCCTTGGTCAGACCGTTCTCGTTGAGAACCGCGACCTCGCTGCCGGTAACTCAGTTGTTCGCATGAACACTGAAAACCTCACCGAAGGTGTTTACTTCCTCACTGTAACCGCTGGCAACGCCCGCGCAGTAGAGAAAGTAGTTATTCAGTAATTGAATAATTGAAATTACGGAACGGCTGTTACACCTGTAACAGCCGTTCTTTTTTTATGTCCGATATCATTGATTTATTTAATCCGCTTCACTACTTTAGGAAAAACATATTATTTCAATAAATGAAAAAGTATATAACTCTCTTATTTGCGATTCTGACTGTATCATTAAGTGCTCAGTCTAATTCTGCGTTACGTTTTTCGCTTTACGCCGGAGCAGGTATTAATTCCTACGCAAAACCAGTTTACGAACGCTTTGGCACTACACCCACCGGAAGTATCTGGGATGCAGGCCTGGCAATTCACCGGGTGATGAAAAAGGAAAACATGCACGTGAATAAGTTATATGCAGGTGTACGCTATGAGAACATGAATGAATACAGAATAGATCACAGCAGCCCCGGCGGTACGCTCTACAATCAGGAAACCGATCAGCGGGCACTGTATCTACGTCTGGCCTTTATTCATGAACATTTTCTGGCAAAGCGATATTTCCTCCTGTTCAGATTCAACAGCAATTTTCTGGTTCAGCAAAGGCATACCGGTTACAGTTATTCAAATATTCCAAGCCGGCCGGAAGAATACACTTATTTCATGAATGCAAATGACGAAAACCGTAAAGCATCTTATTTCACAGGTGGATTTGGCTTAGGAATTAATTTACCTTATGGCTTTCAGCTTGAGTCGCTTATTGAACCCGGTTCTTCGCCGCATGCGGATTATAAATTGTTTCTCGGCGGGTCACTTAACCTGAGCTGGCGTATTGGTAAAGAGCAGCAAACAACCAAAGAATAAATAACGATCTGTGAGGAGAGATTTCGAATGTATGTGTGTAAGCAAATTTTTTATCGAACGCTCCTGTTCACAACGGTTATGGTTTTATATACCGCTGTGTCCTTAGCACAACCACTTGTGGTAAACGAGCGTCTAAAACGGATAAATGTACAGGCGGGAAATATCGCTTTATGGAATTCGTTCACCAACAGATTAGCCAATATGCCTTGGGGCTGGTTTTGCCATCTAAACACCAGTAAATACTGGCAGCAAGACAACAGACGCGCCACACGTGCGGGTGTAGGATTAAGGTATGAACGTATGTTTGCCTTTACGCAATACAACTCGTTCACGCACATTTCCACAGAAGGATACCGCGAAAAAAACCAGAAAGCCCTTTACGTACAGCTCGACCTGATGCGCGAAATCCCTTTCGGACAATCGCCGGTTTACAGTATTTGGGGTGCTTCGGTGAATATTAAAGCCTGGGGTGTGCATACCGGAACTTACTATTCTACCAATCCGTTTGGAACCATAGTTGAACGATACATCAATCAGAAAGATCAAACACGCAGGGCTGTTTATGCTGTTGCAAACATGGGCATTGGTGCCAAAATAGGCAGCAGGGCCGGTATTGAACTATTGTTTCACGGCGGCTTTTCGCCCAACGAAAACCACAAAGCTTCTATTGGCAGCAGTTTAGGCTTGTTTCTGAATCTGGGCAAGCCTGATACGAAGGAGAAAACACTCTTCTTTCAGGGAATATGATCTGCCGAAATGGCGTGTTTAACTGAGGTGTTGCGCAATAATGGCGCTGTTCAGCTTCTTTTTCTGCCCTATTTTCAGGTTTATGGCAATGGTATGTGCTTTGTGTACTTGTTTGCATAAATCAATTATCCGTTTTGCCATTTATTGATCATAAATTATGAACCTGAACAACTTTACCATTAAATCGCAGGAAGCACTGCAACAGGCTCAGCAAATTGCTGCCGGTTCAAGCCATCAGACACTTGAAACCGCTCATATGCTCAAGGGTATTCTTGAAGTGGATGAGTCGGTTACCCCTTTTTTATTGAAGAAACTAAATATCAACGCGCCGCTTTTTGAGAAGCTGACCGATAAAATCATTGAAAGCTATCCCAAAGTATCAGGCGGTTCGGGGCAATACCTCTCAGGCAAATCAAATGAGGTGGTGATGAAGGCTATGAACAGCCTGAAAGAAACGGGCGATGAGTATGTGAGCATTGAGCACCTGTTGCTGGGCTTACTGGCGGTTGACGATCAGGTGAGCCGCATGATGAAAGACAACGGCTTTACGGCGAAAGACCTGAAAACAGCTGTAAACGAACTCCGCAAAGGCGCCAAAGTAACCAGTTCTTCGCAAGAGGAAACATATAATGCACTGTCGAAATACGCTATAAACCTGAACGAGATGGCCCGCAGCGGCAAGCTTGATCCGGTTATCGGCCGCGATGAGGAAATACGCCGTGTGCTTCAGATTCTTTCGCGACGCACCAAAAACAACCCGATTCTGGTGGGCGAACCCGGCGTGGGCAAAACCGCCATTGCCGAAGGACTTGCGCACCGCATTGTAAACGGCGATGTGCCGGAGAACCTGAAAACAAAACAGATTTACTCGCTCGACATGGGTGCACTTATTGCCGGGGCCAAATACAAGGGCGAGTTTGAAGAGCGCCTGAAAGCCGTGGTAAAGGAAGTAACCGGCTCAGATGGCCAGATTATTCTCTTCATTGATGAGATACATACGCTGGTAGGTGCCGGCGGCGGCGAGGGGGCAATGGATGCGGCCAACATTCTGAAACCCGCTCTTGCCCGTGGCGAACTACGTGCAGTGGGCGCCACCACACTCAACGAGTTTCAGAAATACTTTGAAAAAGACAAAGCGCTCGAACGCCGTTTCCAGAAAGTACTGGTTGACGAGCCCAGCGCCGAAGATGCGATTTCCATTTTACGCGGCATTAAGGAGAAATACGAAACCCACCACAAGGTGCGCATAAAAGACGAAGCGATTATTGCCGCGGTGGAACTCTCGCAACGCTACATCAACGAACGCTTTTTGCCCGACAAGGCCATTGACCTTGTGGACGAAGCCGCTTCCAAACTGCGCATGGAAATAAACTCCATGCCGGTTGAGCTTGAAGATGTGGAGCGTAAAATACGCCAGCTTGAAATTGAACGCGAGGCTATTAAACGCGAAAACGACCCGCACAAACTCGAAGAGCTGAACCGCGATATTGCCGAACTTACCGATAAACGCTCGGATTTACGGGCGCGCTGGCAGCAGGAAAAAGATGTGGTTGACAGCATACAGCGCGAAAAGGAACTCATTGAACAACTCAAGTTTGAGGCCGACACAGCCGAGCGCGCCGGCGATTACGGTAAGGTAGCTGAAATACGCTACGGCCGAATTCGCGAGTCGGAGCAGCGGCTGGATGAGGCAAAAGCCCGGCTGGCCGAGTTGCAGCACAAAGGCTCAGCCATGATTAAGGAGGAAGTGGAAAGCACCGAAATTGCAGCCGTGGTGAGCAGCTGGACCGGCATTCCGGTGGCGCGCATGCTGCAGGGTGAACGCGAAAAACTGCTGCATCTCGAAAACGAGTTGCACAAACGCGTGGTGGGCCAGCACGAAGCCATTGAAGTAATTGCCGATGCCGTGCGCCGCAGCCGTGCCGGTATGCAGGATGCACGCCGACCAATAGGCTCGTTTATTTTCCTCGGCACTACAGGCGTGGGCAAAACCGAACTGGCCAAGGCGCTGGCCGATTTCCTCTTTAACAACGAGGCTGCACTTACGCGTATTGACATGAGCGAATACCAGGAGCGGCATAGTGTGTCGCGACTGCTGGGGGCGCCTCCGGGATACGTGGGCTATGAAGAGGGCGGCCAGCTTACCGAAGCCGTGCGCCGCAAGCCATACAGCGTAATATTGCTCGACGAGATTGAAAAGGCGCACCCCGATGTATTCAACATTCTGCTGCAGGTGCTCGACGACGGGCGTTTGACCGACAGCAAGGGTCGCGTGGTGAATTTCAAAAACACCATTGTGATTATGACCTCCAATCTCGGCGCGCACATTATTCAGGAAAACTTCGAGGGCATAAACGAAATAAACCGCGAAGAAGTGCTTGCCAAAACGCGCCGGGAAGTGTTTGACCTGCTGCGCAAGAGCCTGCGGCCGGAGTTTTTGAACCGTATCGACGAGTTGATCATGTTTGAACCACTTAGCCGCGAAAATGTGGAAGAAATTGTGCGTATTCAGTTTGAGCAGATTGTGGAACGCGCTGCAGACAACCACATCCGCCTCACGGCCACACCCGAAGCCATTGAATGGCTGGCCGAACTGGGCTACGATCCGCAATACGGCGCACGGCCTGTAAAACGCCTCATGCAGAAGAAAGTGCTCAACGAACTTTCCAGGCAGATTCTGGCCGCCAATGTACAGGCCGGGCAACATGTGGTGGTGGATGTGTTTGAACGCGAAATTGTGTTCCGCGCACCGGTGGAAAAGGAACTTGAGAAAGTGTAATGCAAAGGATAAACTTTCTTTTACTCTGTATGCTGGCAGGCATCGCTGCCTGCGGAGTGCCTGAAAACAGGACACGAAGCACATCTTTACCCGACAGCACGGTCACACACTGGCAGCCGCTCACCGATTCGGGGGCGGCTGTTTACGTGGAATTCGGGTACAATGCTGCCGGTAATGATTCGGTAAAGTGGGGAAATGCTGAATTTTCGCGCATTGAAAAGCTAAGCAGTCTTACCGGCGGGCGGGCGTATGAATATCCACCTCAACTACTTTGGCAAAACAACGATTTCGTGTGCCTGATGACCAATGCCGACGGCCCGTTTTCCGAACATCTCTTTTTGCCGGCCGAACGTGCAGCCTCTCCCCGCTTCTTTGCTTCGGATATTGAGTATATAGACACCACATTCAATTTCGTACTCACAATCGACTCAGTTTCCGAAAACGGGAATACGCATTGTTTGTATTGGAAAATTTCGTCACTGCCAGAAAGTGAAAGCCTCACATTCAGTACCCTGGTTCAGCCCAACTGCACTGTTTATCCCTGGCATGGCGAAATAAGGCGTAATGGCGAAAGAGTGATAATTGATGATTGTGTCGGGAAAACTGCCACTGAAGTGGCAATAAGGCAGTTTTTGGCAGACAAAGCCTGCGTGGATTGATCAGGAATTGATAAACATTGGTTTAATGAATGATTAATCACAAAAGGTGTTAACAGCATACCAAAAGGGCCTGATGTTTGTTGTATTAATGAACAGTCAGTTGATCCCGAACTAAATTTTATTATTCACATATTATCGTTTTACCGTTATGAAACGCACCAAATCAAACCAACCAGTTGCAGTAGCCGAAGGCCGCCGCATCAAACTCAAAATTGACTCACGCACCGTAATTGTGGTTCGTAGCCAGGCCGCTGTGGAAATGTGGCTTAAACGTTTTCCCGCCGCACAGGTAGTTGAATAATCACTTCATTCAAAATGCACTTACATCCCCCCGAAAACGGCAGTTACCTCAAGAATAAAGGTTACTGCCGTTTTCCATTCATAAAACCCGCAAAATCCGCCCGACCGGCAATAACGTACATTCATCGGTAAGGCTTCACAGCTTGAAGAAAAGCCCGAACCTAAGCTGCACAAATGGCGTTTATTTGAATAAAATTTCAAAACAATGATGCGGCCTTTAGTGTTACCAGTAAAACCCACTATCATGAAATCAAAAAGTCGTAAACCCGTAATGCACAAAGCCTACGAAGGGCAAACCATCAAACTGCGTGTGGATAACAAAACTACTATTGTGGTACGCACCCAGAAAGCACTTGAAATGTGGATGGAACGTTATCCCCAGGCTCAGGTAGTAGCATAAAAAAATCCGCCGCCCTACAGGCCGCGGATTTTTGATTTAAGGTTTAATGCCGTTATTCGATCAGTTCGTCTATCGCATCCATTTTCTCCTCAGTAAATGCACCTGAGGTAGCATATACAATTTTCCCTTCCTTATCGAGCAAAAAGATATACGGCTTCTTTTTGTCAGTCATTTTCAGTTTGTCCTTGTAGCTGTCCACCTCGCCTTTGTAAATCAGAATATGCGGCTGAATATCGGCCTGAACTTCTGTTTTCATGCGTTTTTTGGCACTTTCTGCGGCTGAGGCCTTAGCACCGGTAAACATGGGTACGAAATACAGGTTTACATCAAACGCATCATCCATTAAACCGGTTTTGGCAATAAACTTATCGTAAGCCGGTTCGTACCAGGTTTGGAGATCGGGTTCGGCATCTTCCGACCAGGAAAGGCAGATGAGTGTAAATTTACCTTTGACATCGGCCGGCAGCGATACGTTTTTGTCCTTCAGGCTTTCGGCTTTCATATCGGGGAAAATGCTTCCTACGGGGGCATCGGCCAGCGAAACACTGGTCAAAAACGCGGTTGCAAACAGGAGTGCTTTCATTCGTGAATAAGTTTCTGATTTACGAATGTAACGCAAAATCCATACCGCGTATTTTTGCAGGTAATGAAACCGCTGTTATTTGCATTAACCCTGCTGCTTTTTGCCATTTCCTGCAAAAGCAAAAAATCAGGCTCCGGCTATGTACCGCCAGCCACCACAACCACCGCCACTCCGCCCCCCAAGCCCCCGGTTAAGCCCGAGCCGAACGACATGCGCATTGTCATTCACGAAGAAATGCTCAACAAAATGCTGGCCGCGCTGGGCAACATCAGCGGCAAGGAGCCCTACTCGGCCCTGCTCATGAAAGACACCTGCTACTGGACGCTCATCGGCCCAAAAATCCGCCTCCATCCCGGCAAAGCCGATTTCGAAACCAATGTAAACGTAAAAGCCGGCCCGTTCAACTATACCACGCCCGTAAAAGGCAATGTGGCCGTAACTTACGACCGGATCAAAAACGTGATTAACGTAAAAATTGAATCGGCCGTAATGGAACTTTACACCAAAGTACTCGGCAAAAAAATCCACATCAAAGACATTGACCTTGCCGACCAGTTTACCGAGCCTTTTACGTTTGACGGCCCCACCGCCACCGAAAGCGAAATGGAATTTCCCATGCCCGACGGCACTACAAAAGTGGTAGTAATGCGCACCAGCGACTGCGACCTGAGCGTGGTGGAAGACATGATTCTTGTGCCTTGTGAAATGGAGTTTTTGCCCAAACCGGCTGCAAAGCCTGCTCCCAAGCCAGCGCCTAAAAAGTAAGGCTTTACTTCCCCAGTGCTTTCTTGTAATTCTCCAAACAGCGGTTGCGCGCAAACGTGTGCTCTACCATGGGTTTCGGGTAAGCGGCGGTGCCCCATTCCGGCACCCATTTTTTGATATAGGCAAACTGCTTGTCGAATTTTTCCTGCTGCGAGGTGGGATTGAAGATGCGGAAGTAAGGCGCAGCATCGGTTCCGGTGCCTGCGGCCCACTGCCAGCCGCCGTTGTTGGAGGCCAGCTCAAAATCAATAAGTTTTGCCGCGAAATAAGCCTCGCCCCAGCGCCAGTCCATAAACAAATGCTTGGTGAGGAAGCAGGCCGTAATCATGCGCACGCGGTTGTGCATAAAACCGGTGGCATTGAGTTCGCGCATGCCGGCATCCACAATAGGATAACCTGTGCGGCCTTCGCACCAGCGTTTAAAGTCGGCCTCATCGGTGCGCCATTCAATGCGGTCGTATTCCTTTTTGAAAGCGCCGCCTACCACGTGCGGAAAATGCCAGATGATTTGCTGGTAAAATTCGCGCCAGATGAGTTCGTTGGTCCAGTGCTCGCTCAGCGGCAGCGCCTGCGCCACAAGGCTGCGGATGCTTACCGTGCCAAAGCGGAGATGCACGCTCAGCCGCGAGGTAGCGGGCAACGATGGAATATCGCGGCGTTCGGAGTAATGTTTGAGCAGGTCGGCGGTAACGGTTTTGGCGGGAAATGCTTCGGGCATATCAGCAAAACCCATTTCCTGCAGCGGAATAAGCGGTTTGGCAGGATGCTTCAGGAAATTGCCGAAGTATTTTTGGTTGGGATAGGGTTTGAGGTAAAAATCGGTAAGCGTGGCGCGCCAGCGGTTTTTGTAGGGTGTAAACACGGTGTAAGGCTTGCCGTCGTCTTTGGTCACTTCGTTTTTCTCGAAAATTACCTGGTCTTTGGCAAGATGAAAACCAACGCCGTTTGCGGTAAGCATTTCGCCAATGGCTTTGTCGCGCTGGCGGGCATACGGTTCATAATCGCGGTTGGTATAAACAACTTTTATATTGAATTCGCGCAGGAGCTGCGGCCACACTTCGGCTGGTTTTCCGTAGCGGGTAATAAGCACACTGCCCAAAGCAGCCAGTTCATCAGCCAAATCCTGAAGGGCGCGGTGAATAAACACCAGCCTGCGGTCAGACTTATCCTCTAGTTTATCGAGAATTTCGCGGTCGAAAATAAATACCGCCAGCACAGGTTTTCCGCTTTTCAGGGCATGATACAAACCGGCATTGTCATTGAGCCGCAAATCGCGGCGAAACCAGAAAGCGGTTACTTCCGGTGTATGTGCAGACATAAATTCAGCGTTTCAACTGTTTTCGGGTTACAACAGCGTTGTTGCCATTGAACTTTAACTCCCAGTTTTCGTCGAAAATCTGCGGAAGATAGCGGCGGTAAAGCAGGCTGCGCTGCGAAGATTTATCTTCAGTTTCGCCCTCTTTGGGAATTCCGGTAAACTCGTAGCACACCATTTTGGGATGTTCCTGCATAAAAATGCGCACCACCTCCGAAATGGTATTCATTACCCGAAATACCTCACCACGATTGGTTTCCACATACTCTTCTCCGTCAAACTCGTCGTTTATTACCCCAAAAACAATTGTAGCATGCAAAATGTTGTCCTGCCTGCGGCCAAAACGCACTTCATACTCAATACCGCTGTCGGTAGTAAAAAAATACAAACCTGCCGAACTTATGGCCGGACGCAAAATGGGGTACAACGCTGCATTCATTTCCTTCTCGGTGAATTCTATACTTTTATTTGCAGGGGACACTGAGTAAAAGTACTATTTAGATTGCTATCCCCGTTTATTCACCGAAAAAACCCCGGATCGAAAATGAATTTAGGCACTCTTTTAGGCTTTCTGGCGATAATGTGTGCTTCTGCGCTCTCTGCTCAAAAACTTCAACGAGATACTATTGCCGTGCTTCCCGGAGTGGGTCCTACGGTAGCTTTTGAAAGAAGGTTTGACGGCAAAATTAAACAGGTTGGGCCTGATAAATTTATCTGTGAACTGGCGCCTGACACTGTGGCTCGTCCCTGGTATTTTGTAAAGGAATATGTGATTACACCGCCCGATCTTTTTGATGATTGTATATTTATTTCGCCGTTGAAGCAGGCGGAATCAAAAAGCGACCCTGAATTTTTCCTGCAACAACATTCAGATGAAATTTATTACGACCGAATAAAGTGGTTCAAATCTGAAAGATCGCCCGGATATCGTGTTCCTGCATCTGCAAGATATTATCTGGATACTACCAAACTTCACTTCTATTCAAATTCATTAATCTGTTCCGATACGCTTACTCAGAAAATTGCATTACAATATTCTCCCCCTTTTTATTTCCGGAAAACAGAAGTTACCAACGCCGAATACCGTGAATTTGTAAACTGGGTAAGGGATTCCATTGCCCACACACATTTAAAGCATTTCAACCCAAACGGAACAATTAATTGGTTGACTAAAATTGATTATGCAGATAGTATAACCAGAGAGAAAACTGGCTTTTTTCTTCCAATTCATTTACGCTTTTGGGCTCGAATTGAAGTGGATTCCCGTAAACTGATTTACAAATTCCGAAACAAACCCACTGAACTTTCATCCGATACGCTTGCGGTTTATCCCGATACATTGAGTTGGATACATGATTTCAGTTTCAGTTTTAATGAGCCAATGACTAATATGTATTTCTGGCATCCGGCATACAACACCTATCCTGTGTGTGGTGTAAGTTACTGGCAATGTCTTGCATATCTCGACTGGCTGAATGTGAAAATGAATAAACGTGTTTACGGCAAAGGACTGAAAATAACCTGTGCCTTGCCTTCTGCTGCAGAATGGGATTTGGCAAGCACGGCCGAGAATGAAAACGGACAAATCCGTCTGCTTGGCGAAAACTACAACCAGCTTTGCGACGATTCATGGCTTACTGATTTAGTTGTAAACAACCTTAGAGGCAAGCGTGCATTACAAGTTATCAGTCCCGAAGAATCGGCTGTCAACACAAATGTTGACACAGTAATCAGCAAGTCTCGTTACTTTACTTACCAATTGTTCGATTCCAGAAATCTTCGTTTATTACTTCACGAGAATAAACTGATGTTTGGCAATCTGACTATCGACGATGGTTTTCATACGCAGTCGGTAAATCATCAAACCCCCAATAAATATTTTGATGGACTAAAATTCCGTCGCATGGCACATAAAAGGCCAGCCAATACATACTTTAATGCACATTTAGACAACAATAGCATAAGTTACCTCGACGGGAATGTAAGCGAATGGCTGCGCAACGACATAAACGAATGCTGGCGGCCTGTAATGACGAAGCGTCTAAACCACTGGTCGCCACTAATGACTGCCGAAGATTCTATTGTACGCAGCATCGAAAGCCTTTATTTCCGCCAGCTTCCGGCGCAGGGCAAATTGGTGATGGGCGGAAACTGGTTCGACGAACGTTTCAGCTTGGCCAATGGCAAAAACCCCGCTGGCTACAACGCCAAAACTTTCCTCAACCCGGCCGAAAAGCACTGCACTGTGGGTTTCCGGTATGTGATTTATGTAACGGCAGCCGAAACCACTACCCCGCAACCAAAGAAGCCCTAACTTTATACCAATGAAACACCTGCTCTGGCTGCTGCCTGCCCTGCTAATGCTTTCGGCACATGAAAAAAGCAACACGCCGGCAAAAATTACGGCCGATGGTATTTTGCAACGCATTGCAGCCGGAAAAGACACCACCTACGTGGTTAACTTCTGGGCCACCTGGTGCGCTCCCTGCGTAAAGGAATTGCCCGATTTTGAAAAGCTCGACAGTGCTTACCGTGCAAAGCCGGTGAAAGTGCTGCTCGTATCGCTCGACTTCGAAAATCAGGTGCAAACCAAACTGGTGCCGTTTATACAAAAACGTAAGCTGCACAGCGAAGTACTGCTGCTTAACGAAGTACACGACAACGAATGGATTCCGAAGATTGATGCGAAATGGCAGGGCAACTTACCCGCCACGCTGGTGACGCATGCAGGCAAAGATTTCCGCACGTTTCTGCCCCGCTCCACCCACTTTACTGAGCTTGACAGCCTTGTGCAGCAGGCGTTTTAAGCCAGTTTGCCGGTTAGCTGTTCACCCGGCTTTGAAATAATAAACAAACCGGTGAATGTGAGCAGGCCATTGAGCAGCAGCAACTCATTGCCAAACTGATAACCGCCAAACCACGCTTTGCTGTAGGCATTGAGCACATAACAAATTACAGGCGCAGCAAGGCATACAACCGGAACCAGTTTTTCAACCGTACCCCGCTTGGTGAGTATGCCAAACATAAACAACCCAAGCAGCGGGCCGTAGGTGTAGTTTGCCACAGTAAACAGCTTGCTCACCACCGAATCATCATTGATGATTTTAAACAGCACGATTACCAGCAGCAGCAGCACAGCAAAGGAAATGTGTACCATGTAGCGCAGCCGCTTTTTCTCGGCTTCGGTGCGTGTGCTTTGCGGATTGTTAAAGCCGAGAAAGTCTATACAAAACGATGCGGTGAGCGCTGTCAAAGCCCCGTCGGCACTGGGATAAGCGGCCGAGATAAGACCGATGATAAAGAATATGGCCGAAACTGTGCCCAGATGATTCAGTGCAATGGTAGGAAACAGATCGTCTGACCGCTCAACCGTAATGCCGTGCGCATTGGCATACTGCCAGAGCAATACTCCCAGCCCAAGAAAAAGCAGATTAACCACCACCAGCACGGCACTGAATGTGAGCATATTTTTCTGCGCCTCTTTGAGCGAGCGGCAGCTGATGTTTTTCTGCATCATTTCCTGATCTAATCCGGTCATGGCAATGGCAATGAAAGCCCCGCCAAAAAAGGCTTTCGGGAAAAATTTGGCGTGCGCCCAGTCAGTTACAAAAATCGAAGAACGACTATCGTTTGCAACCGTACTGAACAAACTACCCAGATCATAGCCCGACAAATCGGCAATGAGCCACACACTCAGCACCAGCGAAAGCAGCATGAACGTAGTTTGCAGCGTGTCTGTCCACACAATGGTTTTTACGCCACCTTCAAACGTATAAAGCAAAATGAGAATGACAAAAATGGCTGTGGTTACTGCAAACGGCACGCCCCACTGATCAAACACAAACAGCTGAAGCACATTTACCACAATGTACATGCGGAAAGCCGCGCCAATGGTGCGCGAAAGAATAAAGAAAAACGCACCGGTACGGTACGATACATTGCCCAAACGCTGCTGGAGATAGGTATAAATTGACGTGAGGTTGCGCTTGTAGTAAAGCGGCAAAAGCACAAACGCAATTACCGAATAGCCCAGCAAATAGCCCAGCACCATCTGGAAATACGAAAACTGTTTCGCATCCACCTCACCCGGAACCGACATAAACGTTACTCCCGAAAGCGATGCCCCGATCATTCCGTACGCCACCAGATACCAGCGCGAAGAGCGGTTGCCAACAAAATAAGTTTCGTTGGTAGCACCGCGCGAAGTAATCCACGTAACTCCAAAAAGGATTACCGTGTACAACGCCACACAAATTAAAATCAGGCTGGCCGACATAAATTGATCGTTTTTACAAAGAACGGAATTGCCCTCACCGGATAAGGAATTCCATGAGACCCAATATGAACAGGTTTTTACACAATAGTGGAAAACACCTGTTTTTCGATTATTTCACTGTTTTTTGTCACAAGTCAGTCCATCTCACCTCAATCATAAGTAATTAATTTTCAGCACTATAATTGTATCATTAATTCATTTATCAACAAAACGGACATTGATTCACTAACCGGGTATTTGAAATTAGGGTTTGTTGCTCTACATTTAACCAAACCTAAATAATCAAAAACCCAAATTGCCCATGACAAAACACATGTTAACAGGCTCCCTCCTATTACTGGGACTCTGGGCAAGGGGACAATCGGTAGAACAGAATGTTCTTTCTTCATCCGGCGATTTCTTTTCGAATTCGCAGGGAATGATTGAATGGACATTGGGTGAACCGATGTCGGAAACGTATGGCAATGCGACCAACTTTCTGACACAGGGTTTCCATCAAACCATGCTCGACCCTAATTCGGTGCCCGAGCAGGTTATCGGAAATCTGAGTTTGTTTCCCAACCCATCCAGTGACCAGGTCACACTCCAGTTCGATGCAGAGAGCAGCGGTGTTTATACCGTTGAAATCTACAACGCGCTGGGTCAGCAACTCAGCAGCCGTCAGCTCAACATTATGCCCGGCGGTTACCGACATGAAATAACCGTTCGTGATTTCACCGACGGTATTTATTTTGTGACGGTTCGAAAAGTGGGAACTGATGCATCAGCATCATTCCGTGTAAACAAAGTATCTTAAATTCAAACCCAACCTATGAAAAAAGTATTACTGCTTCTGTTTTCTGTAATTGCAGTACAGTATGCGGTTGCTCAGGCACCTACCCAGATGAAATATCAGGGTGTGGCCCGCAATGCTGCCGGTGCTCCGATTGCAAACGGAACCATCACTGTGAAATTTGATATTCACTCCGGTTCTGCCACAGGCCCGGTTGTTTACACCGAAACACATGCCGGTGTAACCACCAACCAGTTTGGCCTGTTCAATATCAATATTGGTTCAGTAACTCCCCTCACCGCCTCTATTTTTGGTGCTGGTACTGAGTTTATGGAAGTTTCTGTTGACTTTGGCTCTGGTCTTACCAGCCTGGGTACATCACAACTTCTTTCTGTTCCCTACGCCATGTATGCCGAAACTTCGGGCACAGCCGGTCCTGCCGGCCCCACAGGTGCTACTGGTGCAGCTGGTCCTGCCGGCCCTTCTGGTCTCGACGGTGCCACTGGTCCGCAGGGCCCTGCCGGTCCTTCTGGTCTCGACGGTGCTACCGGTCCGCAAGGCCCTCAGGGTGTAGCTGGTCCTTCTGGCCTTGATGGCGCTACAGGTCCGCAAGGTCCTGCCGGTCCTTCTGGTCTCGACGGTGCTACCGGCGCACAAGGCCCCCAAGGTATTCAGGGTGTAGCTGGTGCTAACGGTGCTACAGGTGCTACCGGCCCGGCTGGTGCAAATGGTGCAAATGGTGCTACAGGTGCTACCGGCGCTGCTGGTACAAATGGTGCAAATGGTGCTACAGGTGCTACAGGTCCTGCTGGTCCGCAAGGCGCACAGGGCATTCAGGGTGTGGCTGGTCCGGCTGGTGCTACAGGTGCTGCAGGTCCTCAGGGCGCTCAGGGTATTCAGGGTGTGGCTGGTCCGGCCGGCGCTACTGGCGCTACCGGTGTGGCTGGTGCCACAGGCGCTACTGGTGCTACTGGCCCCGGCGGTATAACTGGTACTACCGGTTATCACCCCAAATTCTTGACCGCCAATACACTTGGCAACTCAATCATGCAGGAAAATACCAACGGCAACGTTTCAGTAAACATTGCTCCGTCAATCAGTTATCGCTTCTACGTATATCAGCAGCAGCTTACTGTTAACGGCGATGGTCAGTCATCAATGTTCGGCTACCGCACCCGCGACAGCCAGAACGATGGTACCGGCTATGCACAGAGCGTGGCTAACGATGCTACCCGCGGTTTCAACTTCTGGGGCGATTTGTACACCTTCGGCGTAGGTGGCTGGAACTACAACGACTATACCCGTTGCGGCGGTACCTTTGGTGCTGAAGTTTCTGGTACTTACTGGGGTTCACTCGGCTACCGTTCTTCTGCACTGTTGAACTACGGTGTGTATGGCTCTGCTGCTTATGCAAACGGTGGCGGCCGTCTCTCTAACGGTGCTGCAACCGGTATTGGTGGTGCTTTTGCCGGCGATCTCATGGGTGCATGGGTACGTGGCGATGTAATGGGTCTTACCACCTCTGGTTCTATGTACGCTGCTTTCAACGTAGGTAATACCTTCAACACCGGCTACCATGCTGATCTCGTAAACACCAACGGTAACGTAACTCCGGCTTACGCGGTTACTTCTACCAAAGTAAAAGTGTACGACGATGGCGCTGGTCAGCTTGCCAGCGGTACAACCCGTGTAAACTTCACACCCGAATTTGCGGCACTCGTAGCTGGTGGCAAACCCACCGTTACCATTACCCCGCAGGGTCAGTGCAATGGTCTTTACATTGTTTCTGTTGACGAAAAAGGCTTCAACGTAGCTGAACTCAACAACGGTACCAGCAGCGTATCATTCTCATGGATTGCTGTGGGCACCCGCGTGGATGCTGCCAAAGCTGAAGTTCCGGCTGAACTTACCAACCCGAATTTCGCAGGAAATATGCAGGGTGTAATGTTCAATGAAGGCAACACCGAACAGTCTGGACAGCCTGTATGGTGGAATGGCTCTTCTCTCCAGTGGTCAGCTCCCCCGAGCTTGTCGCGCGAAGAGAAAGGCAACCTGCTGAGCCGCGGATCTAAGCGCCAGTAATCATTCATTGATTAGTTTTATAAATCCCGTCCGGAAAATTCCGGGCGGGATTTTTGCTTTATCTCCTGGTGTAATGCGTAATTTCGGGAACGATGAATAGCCCAAAAAAACATCAGTCACCGCATCCCCATTTCGTTGCCGTTTTGGGGCAACGAATATGCGTGGCTGTGTTGTGTGTAATGCTTTATTCTACAACGCTTCACGGTCAGCATCAAAAACCGGGGCTTGATGAGACCTATTTCCGAATGATTATAGGTTATCTGGCTGGCGACTCAATGAAAGGCCGTTTGCCCGGCACGGTGGAAGAAAACAGAACTGCCGGATTTATTGCAGAGCAGCTGAAACTGGCCGGTTGTAAACCACTGAAGAAAAAATTCATTCATCCGTTTACCTATTCCAATCCCGATTCAGTGCTTACTACATCGGCTGGCAATGTGCTGGGGGTAATTGACACACGCTCGTCTTATTGCATTGTGGTGAGCGCGCATTACGATCACATTGGCATGGGAAAGCATCATTCAAAAGCACCTTTTTCGAAGCAAATACACAACGGAGCCGACGACAATGCCAGCGGTGTGGCGCTTCTGCTGGGGCTTGCCGGCTGGTGCAGCAAGAACAAACATCTGCTGAACTACGATGTAGTGTTTGCCGCATTCAGCGGCGAGGAAGACGGGCTGCACGGTTCTGATGTGTTTGTACGCAGCGGCATTACTGATACCTCAAAAATTCTCTGCAACCTCAACTTCGATATGCTGGGCCGACTTGATTTGCTGAGGCCGGTACTACGTATTGACGGCGCTACTGATTTTGCCGGCTGGAACAATGTGCTGCCTGCCGATTCGGCCAAAGGCTTTCTGGTTTTGCGCCGCAGCAACCTCATAAAAGGAGGCTCCGACCATTGCAACTTTTCCGACAGGCACATCCCGGCCCTGCTCATCACCACAGGCTTACACAACGATTATCATACGCCCGAAGATGATGAAACGCGCATCAATTACGCTGGCATGAATGCCATTGCCGAATACCTGCGCATGCTTATGCTCAATTTGCAAGGCAGAAAAAAACTTGTGCAGGAATTTCATGCCTGCTGAGCAAACTCACCGCCAATTACAACTGATCGTGTAGCCAGGCCCAGGCCCAGCGTTGCGGCATCTCTGCCTTATCGGCTTTGAGATAGTCGAGGTGTGTGCAGTTTACAACTCTTGAGCGGAATACAGAGGGTTCCCAGCCATTGGCATAAAAACCTGGCGGCATAATGAGCTGATTATCGCTGCCCACCACCCAGTCGTTTGCTGTACCGAGTATTTTGCCAATACGTGTATCGAGCCAGTTTATAAAAGGTGAAGAAAGCGCCGGATCAGGGGTGTAATCGCCAACTACGGGATAGTATCGTGTAAACGGATTAACCGGATTTTTGGGCGATGCGGGCGTCCCGATAATGGCTTTAAGTTCTTCGCTGCCGGGTGTCATTGCCAAACAACCGGGCATGGATACAAACACTTTGGCCGAAAGCTGTAATGCACCGAATATGAGCGACATAAGCATATTACCCGAAATCATGCCCATAATACGCATCATGTTCAGGTAGTCAATAACATTATCGGCCGCTTTGAAATAGTCCACACCGTTGGCACAGGCAATGGGCATGAATTTCTCCACAGCCATTACATTTTCGTAAAGTGGTTTATCAATGCAAATGGTTTTGCCTACCAGCCCGCCCCGGCTGGTGGAAATCATGTCAACCGGTTTTGTAAAACGGAATCCCGGCCCGAGTCGTTTCTTAAATTCGGCCACATTTTCGGCCGGCCCATGCACAATTGAAGGATGATCAAAGGCAATGATCTGCTCGTATTTGCCGCCGTGGCGCATCACTTTGGTAAGCCATGAAGTTTCAGGATCAGGGCCGATAATGCCTTTGTATGAATTTTCGGTGGTAGAAAAGGTGCCGTGCAGAAGCAGCAATGTTTTTTTGCCTGGATCAAGTTCAAAGCCTCCGCCAATTTCCTTAAACGCCCCGTTATCAAAGCGCAGGAGTCGATAGGCATTATCTTTCATCAGAAAATCCTTGGCCGGTTTACCAAAAATTTTGAATGTAAGCACGCGTACAATCATGCGGTGCTTCCAGTTTTTGAAAATGCCCTTGCTGAAGCGTTTTTTATCTTCTTCATCCGGCACATCAAAAAAGTAGTTCATCCTGTCGCCATCACGTTCACCGGCGGGCAAAATGTATTCGGGATAACCTTCAGAAGCCAGCTGATCATCCTGATGGGTGTGATGAAGAAATACGAGTGCGCCTTCATCTTCTCCCAGCATGAGTGTTAACCGCAAACGCCTGCTTGATTTATTCTTCCCGAAACGCAACCGGTCGAATGCAATAAACCGCTCACGGATACGATCGCCAATCATGTTTTGCCATTCTTTCACAAACCCAACCTCGCGCGAAGTCACGCCAAAAGAATCCGCATTGAATTCACCCGAACAATCAATCTCTCCCGACCAGTCAACCGGCTTATCATCAGCCCTGCCGAGTGTGCCCCAAAGCCCTTCGGTACCGGCCTTGCGGTTTTTGGCAATTTTATCGGCCAGTGCGTTTACGAGTTTATTATTTCTGAAGAGTTTCTCGCGCTTACCAAGTGGAAGAAACGTGGTTCCGGCTCCATTATCAATGAGGTCGTGAAGGATGGAAATGATTGCCATAGCGGGATAAGTGTAAGGATGCAGCAATATAATAACACATCATTCCCGTTTCTGAAACTGTTGAAAAGAAAAATATGAATCTTCTTGCAGCTAAAAAAGGCTAAAAAAAAACAGGCTGCCTTTTTCAAGACAGCCTGCAAAAAACCTGGCAATTATCAATTGGTATTGAAAAGGAAATGGTTGGGCGTAACAATGTGATTACGGATTGCAAAAAGCACAAGACCGGCCGTATTGTTTACACCAAGTTTATTCATGATGTTTTTGCGGTGCGTAGTTACGGTGTGTGCACTGAGACAAAGGCGGTCGGCAATTTCTTTATTGGTTAGTCCTTCGGCCACAAGGCGAATGATTTCGCCTTCACGGGCAGAAATGCGTACACCGTCGCAGCTGTATTCGGTATCCGGTGTGGCTTCATCGGGACTCGCCATCACCTCGTTTACGATTTTTCCGCAGAAAAAGGCTTCGCCGTTTGCCGTGGCGCGTATTGCATCGAGAATTTCTTCCCGGTCGCATTCAGTAAGCAGGTAACTGCATACACCGGCTTCGAGCGCGGCGTTGAGGTCTTTACGGCCCGGACGCTGCGTAATGGCAAGTACCTTGAGCGAAGGATTGGAAGTAACCGCGGCACGGATACTTTGAACACCCCAGCCCGGCTGAAGATGATCGATAATGAGTACATCAAACGGAGAAGCTGCCGAAAGCTGACGAAGCATTTCTGCCCCATCGGCCTCGCCGGAAAGCGCAAGATCAGCCTCTGAGCTTATCAGAGCACGAAGCCCTTCTCGCACCAGATACTGCTGACCTGCTATGGCAATGCGGATTTTCATACGCTTATTTAGACTAAATTCAAATAAGATTACAGGCAAAAGTAATACGCAATCAGCCGATCACCAAATTAAGCCTGTAAAGTTTTTTAAACAATCCACTGTTCGGCAATCTGAAAAGTTATACCCTCCTCAGCCAGAGTGGTTTGTGCGAATTCCTGACGAGCCTCATTCAGTAATTCATCTAATTCGCGATAACGGACCGAAAAATGGCCGATAAGCAGTTGTTTTACCCCGGCCAAACGCGCCACACGCCCTGCTTCAAGGGCTGTGGTATGATGAGTTACCTTGGCCCGCTCCAGCAAATTGTGCAAAAAAGTGGCTTCGTGGTAAAGAAGGTCCACCCCTTTTATTTGCGCAATCACCCGTTCATCATAACGTGTATCTGAGCAAAATGCATATGAACGTGATGCCGCGCGGCCACGTGTTACCTGCTTGTTTTCAACCAGCGTGCCATCGTCGAGCCGCACATCCTCGCCGTTTTTAAGTGCATTCATTTGCGAAACGGGAATATTGTAAAACACGGCTTTTTCTTTGTCAATGGAGAACGGCCGCGGCTTTTCACGAAATAAAAATCCGCAGCAGGGAATGCGGTGATTGAGCAAAACTGTCTCTACCGTAAGCCATTCATCTTCAAATATAACCTCCTGCTTATCAAAACGATGCTCACGCCAGTGAATCGGATAGTTTAAAACCGTTCCTGAGAACTCAAGTTGTATTTCGATAATCATTTTCAGGCCGGGGGGATGGAAAATATACAGCGGATTTTTTCGGCCCAGCAGGTGAAGTGATGACAGTAACCCCATCAGCCCCAGGTAATGATCGCCGTGCAGGTGACTGATGAAAATATGGTTAATACGCTGAAAGCGTATATGATTACGGCGAAGCTGAATTTGTGTACCCTCCCCGCAATCGATAAGAAAAAACCGCTCAGCCACATTGAGCAGCTGAGCGGTGGGAAATCTTTTTGAAGTGGGTGTAGCCGAACTGCTGCCCAGAATGGTGAGCTCGAATGGCGTGCCCATAAAATAATTAATGCGAAATGGTAAGACGACGGGTAACCGTGCTGTTGCCCATGCGGAAAGAGTACATGTACACACCGGCAGGCAATGCGGCTGTTTCGAGTGTGAAACGGTTGCTGCCTTTTTCAGCATCAATTGTCTGGCGGGCTACTTCGGCGCCAAGCATGTTGTAAAGGTGAAACTCCACCTGACCGTTTACAGGAGCGTTGAAACGGAATTCGGTGCGGGCATCAGAAGGGTTGGGCGCGGGTGCATTTACAGCAAAACGCAAAGATTCAATAACAGGAAGGCTGTTGGGGGCATCAATTTCAATGCGGTAACCGGTAAGTGTGGCCGGAAATGCGGTGGGTACAGAAAGTACATTTACCGTGGCAGTGAAAAATACAATGATCGGATAAACACCATTTGAAGCAGGCCCGCCAAGTTCCTGACCCGAAGTTGCGGTGCCGGTTACTCCCACACAGCCGAATGAACCGCCGGGCATTACACCGTTTACAGGATTGGACAGGTAGGTAAAACCGGCAGGCAGGCCCGAAACGCTGTCGATCACAATCTGCGTGATGGGGAATGTGCCAAGTGCTGTAACAGTATCAGGATCCACATGAACCTGAAGATCGGTTGTATAGGGCGAACCTACAAAAGCCACGGGCAGATTAGTAACAGTATCAGGGAGGATGCCGTAATCGTTAGGACCGCTAAACACGCTGGAATTTATGGTACACTGTGCACCAAGAAAAGAGGTAAATGCGGTAACAGCAAGTAGCGTAAAGAGTTTTTTCATGCAAAAGGGGTTTGGAATGATTATACCGCCTGAAGTTGTTGTACAGCCGAATTCACATCAGGCACAATTTGCAGAATACTGTCTAATTGTGAAATGTGAATAAGCTTACGTACTGATTCCTGAAGACCGGAAAGCACCAGCGTGCCATCGGCATTTTTGCAGAGGCGGTTGGCCACAAGAATGGCGCTCAAACCGGATGAGTCGCAGTAGCGGGCCGAACCCAGATCAATGATGAGATTGCGCACACCGTCGGCGTTAAGCATCACCAGCTCCGACTTTAACGCGGGAGCCACAAGTGTGTCGAGCTTATCGGCCGACATGCGGATGAGGGTATAACGCTCATTGCGCTCTACTGAAAACTGTTCGTTCATATCGGGCAAAGGTAAAGTTTCCTTTTCAAACAAGGAAAAGTTATGCATTTTTTCGATAAAGCAAAGAAAAACAGCGGGAAATAATATCCTGCTGCCAATGAAAGGATTAGGAAACTTAGTCTTGTGAGCGTCCGGCAAGGAGATACAATACAGCCATGCGCACTGCCACACCGTTTTCAACCTGATCCAGGATAATGGCCTGCTCAGAATCGGCTACCTCACTTGTAATCTCAACACCTCGGTTAATCGGGCCGGGGTGCATAACCAGTATTTCCTTCCCGAGCGAGCGGAGGGTGGGCATGTCGAGCCCGTATTGCATGGAATATTCGCGAAGCGAGGGGAAATATTTGATATCCTGGCGCTCAAGCTGAATGCGTAGCATGTTTGCTACATCGCACCATTCGAGTGCTTTGCGCAGGTCGAATTCAACTTTTACGCCCAGTGAGGCAATGTAGCGTGGCATGAGCGTGCGCGGGCCACACACCATTACCTCCGCTCCAAGTTTTTGCAGGCAGAAGATGTTGGAAAGCGCCACGCGGGAGTGAAGAATATCTCCGATAATCGCAATTTTCTTTCCTTTCAGATCGCCAAGCCGTTCACGGATCGAAAAGGCATCAAGTAATGCCTGGGTAGGATGCTCGTGGGCACCATCTCCGGCATTGATAATACTGGCATTGATGTGTTTCGATAAAAACACGCAGGCTCCGGGATTGGGATGACGCATCACCACCATATCCACTTTCATGGCCAGGATATTGTTAACGGTGTCGATAAGCGTTTCGCCTTTCTTAACGCTCGACTGTGCAGCCGAAAAGTTTACGGTATCGGCAGAGAGACGCCGCTCGGCTAACTCGAAAGAAACACGGGTGCGGGTGGAGTTTTCGAAGAAAAGATTGGCAATGGTAATGTCGCGGAGCGAAGGTACTTTTTTGATCGGCCGGTTAATGACTTCTTTAAACTGGTCGGCGGTGTGTAAAATAAGCTGAATATCATCAGGCGTAAGTTGCTTGATGCCCAGCAAATGGTTCACACTCAGTTTAGTTGTACTCATAATTATTCCTGCGTCATTAACCAGACATGATCTTCTCCCCCGGCCTCTTTCCAGTCAACCTTCACTTTTTCCGAAGCAATTGTATCTACCGTCCGGCCAATGTATTTAGCCTGAATAGGCAGATTACGACTGAATCGACGGTCAATAAGCACAAGCAGTTCCACATCTTTCGGGCGGCCAAACGCCATCATGGCATCCAGTCCGGCACGTATAGTACGGCCTGTGTATAACACATCATCCACAAGAATTACATTCTTGTCTTCTATCACAAAGTCAATCTGTGTGCGGTTTGCAACCAGATCACGACGGCGGAAGTCGTCGCGGTAAAAGGTTACATCGAGTTCGCCAAGCTGAATGTGATGATCGGGCAAAATTGCCTGCAGTGTTTTGTGAATCCGCCTAGCCAGCAGCACGCCTCGAGGCTGAAGGCCAATGATTACAGATTCTGAAAAATCGTCGTGTGTCTCGATCAATTGATGGCAAAGCCGGTTGATCGTGATGGCGAATTGCTGCGGATGAAGAATAAGCCGAGGCGCCATACAGGCGTCAAAGATAGCAGTTTGATACAACGCACCAAATTTGCCGCAAACTAAATTGTGAGCAGAAATGAACAGTTATTAACGATGCTGATGATTATGCATCAGTTTCAGCTGCTCATAATACAGCCAACGTTCGCGTATGGCCGTGGCGAGCTGATAATCGGTAGCCGTTTGAAGGAATTGATCAGGAATATCGAGGTAATCAATGAACAGGTCAAATTCCTCCGGCTTAAGTTCCACCACACCGGCTTTTACATACAGCGCAAGCAATTGGTGCAGAATTTCGCGTTTGCGGTCTTCATTTTCGAGGTAGGCTACTTTTGCGCGCGACTTTCCTTCCCGGCTGTATCGTTCGTAAATTGCGGTAATCGGACTTTGCATCACATCGGCCGGAGCCGCCGTCATCCGTGTTTCCTTCACGCCCAATGATTCACGCTCATTGCGCAGGGCTTTAAGGTCTTTGGCGGGATAAATGGCTACAGGGCGAAGTGTGTTTACTTTTACTTTTAATCCGATACGCACATTGTAAACTGCTTTTCTGGCCGAATCGCGGAAGCAGATACGCACAATTTCATAGCCCCCGGCTGTTACCATAAACGTATCCGTGCGCAGCCCCTGTAAGGAAAACCATTGCCCTGCCAGTACCGACTGCCCTGCTCCGGTGCGTCTGTTCACGGCCATAGGTGCAGGCGAGGCCATGCTATCGGCCACATCAAATACCGTTCCGCGCACTGTAATAGCCGCCTCCTGTTCCTGCGCCCGAAGCGAAGCAGAAAAGAGCAACAGCCACATAAAAAACAGGGTGCGCATAAATTTCATTTGTGCTAATTTACGGATATTGAGGGCTGCGCTTTCATTACCGGCAAAAATTAAACGCTTTTTCACCTCCGGTACTTCGTAAAAAGTCGCAGGCAACCCTTGTGGGTTGCCTGCCTTTATTTTAGCGCTGACGTCTCTTCAGCCAGCGGTATTTCCATTTCGACTTGCCTTTGGCGCCTTTCTTCTTGGCTTTGTAGCTGGTGCTACGGTCGTTGAGCGCAATACCACGATCCTTTTGATCTTTTGAAGCCGCATCAAGCGATTTGTCTTTTTTACTCAGATCTGCCCTCACTCCAAACTGAAATCCGGTATCGGAAATGCTCACAAAATCATTGCCCCCCGAAGCAAACTGCACTTTAAAATTGGCGTAGCCGTTTAACCGTTTGGTAAGCTGATAACTAAAGCCGGCGCCAAGATTTCCACCTACCCAGGTTTGACGGATATTCATTCCATAGGTGAAGTTGGCAAAATCAGTATGCGCAGAATTCGGGCCCACATACACCCCATTCCAGTACATATACCCAACTCCAAAAATTGCATTGAAGAAGGTTTCACTCTCCCCTATTCGCATAATCAGATAACCGTTCAGGTCGGCATTCCATGAATCGATGCGAGCAATGGCCGGGGCGGCATCATGACGGAAATGATGGGTGAATTCGCCCGAAATGCCGAACCACGGACGATGCAGATACAAAAGATTCATATTTACACCGGGCTTATATAAGCCACGCACTTCCTGCCGGTTGTTGATTACCGCAAAACTAATGGCGGCGCCGGGCATGAGTTTAGGTTTCCATTTTGGTGCCTGAGGCAATTGAGGTTTAATTACCGAATCAATGGAAATGCCTTCGTATTCCTGCGCATTCAGCGCAAATGAAGAAATACACAGAGCTGAAAAAGTAAGTAAAAACGCAGCTTTCATCTTTGGTCAGTTGGATGTGCATAACGAAGATAATCATTCATGTTGCGGCAACAACAACGAACAAACAAGTGGGAACTATGATTTGATAAATGGAAATGAAAAAGCCCGCCTCGGGAAGGCGGGCTAAACTTAGATTTTGTTGTCGGGGTGACTGGACTCGAACCAGCGACCCCCACGTCCCGAACGTGGTACGCTACCAACTGCGCTACACCCCGATCATGTTCCCCTTCGTTTGCTAAGGGGTTGCAAAAATAGTATTTTCTTTTTGCAAAGCAACCGCCGCTGAAAAAACTTTAGCGTGAAAGCTGGCTCTTACAGCACGCCAAGCTCAATGAGCTCTACAATCTCCTCAATTTTCTGATCCTCGCCATCGGCATCGTATTCCGACTTGAGGTTGTTGCCAAACACACGGGCCATACCCTGCCACATTACTGCAGTAAGGCCTCCGCGATACTGTTTAATTAACTGATAGGTAGTTGAGCCGGTTTCACGGCTTACGAGTTTGATCAGTATTCGTCCCTGTGCGGCAGTAAGGTTTTTCATGTCGTTCTCAAACTGAGTTACAAGTTCCTTTTCTGCTTTTTCGGCAAACTCTTTTCGCTCTTTTTCGCCTTTGATAAGCGCCAGACGGGCATCCATTTCGCTGAGTTTGGCTCGGGCCAGCACGGCGTAGGGATGAGCCGCTTTTACATCGCGTTTCAGCTTATCGTATTTCACCTGTTCGCGCTTGTTTTTAAATGTACGCTCGGCAACAATGAGACAGGTGTAATGATGGATAACGGGAACGGTATCGCCGCCTTCATCCATTGTGTAAGTAATCATCTGACTGGGATACTGTTCGATATCACCCACAAAAAGCGGCGATTGCTCCTGTGCCGAAATTGCCAGAGGCATCCAGAAACAGGCAAACAGTAAGAAAGCGTTTTTCATGATGACATATACACGCCAAAAGCGTGCCAAAGGGTTATAGGTGAAAAACGCAACCACCCGGCTTTTCATGTATCTAAAAATACAAAAAATGTGAATAAGCCGGAGTTTTATTTACTGAAAGACAGCGTGTTGTTTCGGATTATCAGCTTTTGCGGGTGCGCGCTGTTTTCCAGCGGCTTTCAGCCGGGGCTGTTTGAGTGCCGGCAACCGAAGCTGTGCCTGCATTACCGGCCCAGTGTGCGGCAAGCATTGCAGCAAGTTCTACTTCGTCGTTGCGCTCATCGGCCAGCATTTCGGGTTTGAAATAGGCTTTAATGAAGCCGGTATCAAAATTGCCCGAAGTGAATGCCTCGTGTTTGAGCACAAACCGGCAAAAAGCCAGTGTGGTGGAAACACCGGTAATGCGATACTCATCAATAGCGCGTATCATACGGTCGATGGCTTCCTGCCTTGTGGCGCCCCAGGTAATGAGCTTTGAAATCATCGGATCGTAGTAAATGGGAATGTCCATACCTTCTTCAAAGCCATCGTCCACACGCACACCGTAGCCTTGCGGGCGGCGGTACGTTACAAGTTTGCCGATATCGGGCAGGAAGTTATTGGCAGGATCTTCGGCATATACACGCACTTCTACAGCGTGGCCGTTTATTTTGAGTTCTTCCTGCGTGAAGGAGAGTTTTTCGCCGCGGGCCACACGGATCTGCTCTTTTACAAGGTCGATACCGGTAATCATTTCGGTTACCGGGTGTTCGACCTGCAGGCGCGTGTTCATTTCGAGGAAATAGAAGTTGCGCGTTTCATCGAGCAGAAATTCAACTGTACCTGCGCCCACATAGCCGCATGAGCGGGCCACGTCAACTGCACATTTCCCCATTTTCTCGCGTATTTCAGGTGTGAGTACGCTTGAAGGGGCTTCTTCAATCACTTTCTGGTGGCGGCGCTGTATCGAGCATTCGCGTTCAAACAGATAGCAGATGTTGCCATGTGTATCGGCCATTACCTGAATTTCGATGTGACGCGGGCCGGCCACATAGCGTTCAATGAACACCGAGCCATCGCCAAACGCGGAGGTGGCTTCGCTCACGGCCAGTTTCATCTGCTCGGCAAAATCTTCAATGCGTTCCACAATACGCATGCCTTTGCCGCCGCCGCCTGCGCTTGCTTTGATGAGCAGGGGAAAACCGGTGGCCAGGGCCACACGTTCGCCTTCTGCGATATCACTTATGGCGCCTTCTGAACCGGGCACCATCGGAATATTGTATTGCTTGGCGGCCGCTTTTGCCGATAGCTTATCCCCCATTATTTCCATCGCCTCAGGCGTAGGCCCGATGAGCGTAATTCCCGATTTTTTTACGGCACGCGCAAAATCAGCATTCTCTGAAAGGAAGCCGTAACCAGGGTGAATGCCGTCAACACCTAATTTCAGAGCTACTTCAATAATTTTATCGCCAAGTAAATAGGATTGCGACGAGGGCGGCGGACCAATGCATACAGCTTCGTCGGCATAACGTACAAAAGGAGCATTGCGGTCGGCTTCAGAAAAAACCGCCACAGTGGCTATTCCCATTTCGCGGCAGGAGCGCATTACACGCAAAGCAATTTCGCCACGATTGGCTACAAGAATTTTCTTCATAGGAGTTTGGCCCGGTTACTTCGGACAACAGGCAAAAATAACGATTATCCCTCCACGATGATTGAAAATTGCTTTAATCAATCCTGTCAGGCGGCAGCTTGGGTTGATTTCTTATCCTTGCCTGTTTGCTCAGAAATAATCCGATCCACAAAACTGTAAAGTTGTGCATCAATGTTATTATCCATCGGATCAAGATCAAAACTTACACCTTCGTTGCGGGCAATTTCTGCAGCCGGACAAAAATCGGCATCGCCGCCAACAAGAATAATCCGGTCAACCTGCTTTTTCCAGGCCAGCATGGCAATGTCGATGCCGATTTGCATATCAATTCCTTTTTGCCGCACGTCCAGCACCACTTCGCTTTCCTGTAAATCGGCCAATACCCTTTTGCCTTTGAGCAAATCATTGGTACAAAAGGAGCGGATACGCCAGGTTTTATTGTCTTTAAGTTTCCCCAAACGAATTTGCACCTGACTTCTGCGCCTGAGTATTTCGATAAAGCGGTTGCGGAATTCAGCAGAAGGAATGCGGCCAAAATCTATCACACGCCCGGTTAGCGGGTGATGAAACTTTTTGTTCAGCGGCTCGCAATCATAATAATACAACCTGTGCAGGCGATACTGCGAGCCCATATAGCTTTCCACCATTTGCTGAAGGTGATTGACTACAGCAACAGGATCAAAAGGCTGCTGATCTTTGAATAAACGCTGGTAACGCTTGTGAAAAAAGCCACCGTCAACTAAAACGGCAGCACGCAATTTTTGTGCTTCCTGGATATTCTCGTACATGAAATAAAAATAAAAAAGTAAAAATGCTTGTATAAAAAAAGCTTTGGGTGCTGGCAACCCCGCTATACCTCCTAGGGATTGCTTAGCCCAAAGCGCTAACGAGGACAAAATTAAAGCAAGAAGTTATAAATGCAATGGTTTGGGTTTAAAAGTTTTCAACAGATGCTCGTTTCAGTCTGTCGTTTATTGCTTTTCCCAAACCAGATTCCGGCATTCTTTCGGCATAAATACATTCAGCATCTGTTGTATCAAGCCTGCGCATGGCTGCAAACAAGTTACGGGCGGCTTCGGTCAGATTACCTGTGGCCGAAAGCGTTTCTACCTGCACCATGTTTGTCCACGCAGGTGGCTGCCGCAAACAAAGTACAGCTACTTTTTGCTGTGGCGGCTGTGTTCCGGGTATTCCCAAATGCAGCGGAATACGCGGCGCATAATGCGATTTAAGCTGGCCGGGCGATTGCGGGTTGGACGATTCGTTTATTTCGAGTTCCACCTCGCCCGCAACTTCACTCAGCTGCTCAACCGTAATGCCGCCCAAACGCAGCACCACCACTTTATCGTTGCGCACAGTTACTACGGTTGACTCCACGCCAACCTGGCAGGGGCCGCCATCAAGAATGTATGGCACTTTACCGCTTAGCTGATCGGCCACATGCTGTGCGGTAACCGGGCTTATGTAGCCAAACGGATTGGCGCTTGGGGCGGCCAGCGGAAATGGCAGCGCCATAAGTAATTGCCGCGTGAGCATATGTGCAGGCACGCGAAGCGCAACGGTATCGCCGCCGGCGGTGATGATATCAGGAATGTTTTGACGGCGGGGCAATACAAACGTAAGCGGCCCGGGCGAGAAGACTCCGGCCAGTTTTTTTACAAGCAGCGGCACCTCAAGGGCATATTTCTCAAACTCCGCCGCACTGTGCACGTGCACAATGAGCGGATTAAAACTTGGCCGGTTTTTTATTTGAAAAATCTTAACGGCAGCATCAGCATCAAGTGCATTGGCGGCGAGGCCGTAAACTGTTTCGGTGGGAATGCCCACAGTTTCGCCAAGCTTAAGCCAGTGTGCGGCCTGCTCAATATCGGTTCCGATATGTGTCTGAAATTGCACCGCGCAAAGGTACATACACAAAGCCGCATTTGTACACACCGCCGCCCAAGCCGCTATTGATTTATCTTTGGCACATGCCCGCCGTGTCTGTAATCATGCCTGTGTACAATGCCGAAACAACCATTGAACAAGCGTTGCGAAGCATCTGTACACAAACATTTGCCGATTTGGAAATACTGGTGTGGAATGATGGCAGCACCGACCGCACACAGTACTTCCTGGAAGCCGCAGCCAGCCGCGATAAACGTATTAAGCTGCTTGGCACGGCCGAAAACAACGGCATCGTACACGCGCTGCGCGGGCTTACGGATGCTGCCACAGCGCCCCTGCTTGCCCGCATGGATGCCGACGATGTAATGCACCCCGAACGCATTGCACAGCAGGTGCGCGAAATGAAACTGCGCCCCGGCTGCGGCCTGGTAAGCAGCCTTGTTACACACGGCGGCCATGCCCAACTGCAGCAGGGCTATGCCGAATACATCAACTGGATAAACAGCCTGAAAACGCCGGAAGCAATAAGGCTGAACCGCTTTGTGGAATCGCCGCTGGCACATCCTTCGGTGCTGTTTCGCGCAGCGCTGATTGTGCAGCATGGCGGCTACCGCGACGGCCATTTTCCGGAAGATTACGAACTCTGGCTGCGCTGGCTCGATGCCGGGGTGGAAATGCGCAAACTGCCGCAAGCACTTCTGCAATGGAACGATTTACCGGGCCGGCTCTCACGCACACACAGCCGCTATGGCGTAAATGCGTTTCATGAGATCAAAGCCGAATACCTTGCCCGCGAACTGCGCCGCATTGTAAACGGCCGCGAAATATGGCTTTGCGGGGCCGGACGCATTACCCGCAAACGCAGCAATTACCTGCTTGAACAAAACATATCCATTGCCGGCTACATTGATGTAAACCCTGCCCTGCAAGGCAAAACAGCCGGCGGCTTTCCGGTTATCGCACCCGGACAAATTGCCTCTCCCCGCTCATGCTTTGTAGTAAGCTACATCACCAATCGCGGGGCGCGCAGGGAAATTGCACAAATGCTCGAAAGCAAAGGATTTGTAAACGGACAGGATTACATGCTTGCCGGATAAATCATAACTTCATGCACAAACCTTATTTACATGAACTGGATTGACCTTTCGATCGGCGCATTACTTATGAATGCCATGCCGCATTATGTGCTGGGCGTTTGGAAAGCCAAAATGCTAAGCGGTTTCGGCATGGGTAATATGCGGAATGTAATCTGGGGACTTGTGAATGCGGCGGCGGCGCTCGGACTTTTTCTTTACGAGTATGGTTTCGACGGTTTCGTGAAATACCAGATTTTTACAGGCGCATTTGCCATACTGGCTGTTTTTCTGGTATCCTCGTGGTTCTGGCAATGGTGGTTTTACTCACGCAATAAACAGTAGTACATGAATATTTTCATCTGGGTTCTTATGCTTATCTGGCTGACTATATGGCTCGTAAAAAAGAAGCCTTACTCGCGCACAAAAACTTATCATTTCCCGCTTTCGCAATTTACAATTACGGTGAAGCGCTGGTAGTTAGTTCTTCAAACGACCGAGTAAACGCTCATTTTCAATTACTCCGTTCTCACTTTCTGTATTTGCTGCAATAATCATCGAAGCAGCCACATCTTCGGCTTCTACGGCTTTCCAGTGTTTGGGAATGGCGAATGAAAATGTCTTCATGATCACTTTGCCAAACGATTCGCCAAATCGTTTTTCGGTGCGGGGGCCAAGCAGCATTGAGGGACGCACGATTACACATTTTTGAAAACCTGCGGATGTAACGGCCAGTTCCATTTCGCCTTTGGTGTGCAGATAAAAGTTGCGCGATTCAGGATTGGCGCCGATAGACGAAACCACAAGGAAAGCGTTTACCTTGTTTTCGCTTGCGCTAAGTGCAGCCCAGCGCACCAGTTCATAATCAATACGACGGAATGCGGGTTGCGAACCGGCGGTTTTTATAGTCGTTCCCAAACAGCAGAATACTTCGTCGCCTTTTATTTCCTGCCGCAATGCATCGAGGTCTTTGAAATTGGTCACCACTTCGTCGAGTTTGGCGTTGCGGATACCGGTGGGTTTGCGCACCAGTATTTTCACTTCTGCATAACGCGTATCGGCAAGAAGCTGCTGAAGCAGAAAACTGCCTATTAATCCGGTAGAACCAAGTACTACTGCTGTTTTGCTCATGGCTTATGCAGAAAAAAGCGGCATCATTTTACGATGCCGCTTTTGGTTTAAAACAGTGAGCCTTGCGGTTTGCTGCCGCTGCCCGATTCTTTTTTGCTTGTTTTCCTCAACTCCTCCACCGGCGAAAGTCCGCTCGCTTCTTCCATCAGCTCATCATCACTCAGTTCCGAAAACGGATCGGTAAGTGTGAGTCCGTTTTTCTCCTTGAGTTTGTTTGGCGTGAGTTTATTGCCTTTGGCCTTGAGGTTACGCACTTCAATAATTGTATCCATGTCGTAAGCCTCATCGGGCAGTTCAGTGCCTTTTACTTTGGCAAAACTCAGTGTGAGTGTGGTTGATGGTTTGGTGGTAACAATGACCAGTTTTGAGTCGGGATTTTCAGTGATAAACAGCGTTTTCTTGTCTGTAGGTTCGAAGATGAAACGCTTCACAAAATACTGTTTGCTTTCGCCATCGAAATACACGGCCGATGTGGTGGCTTTAGGATCAAATTTTTCGAGCAGGATGGTGTCTTCCTCGAAATAGGTGCTCAGGTCGAAACCGGTGAGGCGGTAGTGGCCGCTTTCGGTTACTTCAAGAATACGGTCTTCGGGGCCAAACTGGCCGAGGAAACGGCCGCGCTCTTCGTAGCTCAGTCGGCGTGTCTGCTTATCGTACCATACATTTTGCTTGCGCACTGCAGCCTGCATCTTATGCTTGAGTACAATTTTACGCACCGGATATCGGGTAAGAATATTGCCCTGCGCATCACGGCCCTTCACGGCCACCTGGCTCAGGTCCATATCAAACTCCAGCTTGCGGGCGCCTGAGTTGGGTGTGAGATGCACACCAATAACTTCCGGCTCGCCGTTGGGGCTTACGCTGAAATAATGCACTTTCGACTCTTTCGCGCCGCGTGTAAGATTGTATTCTTTGTCGCGTGTAATGGCGGTTACGCTGAAACGTTTCACCATTACATTGCCCCGCAAACCATCGCGGTAAGCCATGTTGTAAACGGTGCGGTCGTCGCCTTTTTTGAAAATGGCCACATGAATTATGCCTTTGCCCACGTAAGTTTTCTCGGCAAGTTTTGTCACCACCATCACCCCGTCGCTGCGAAACACAATCACTTCGTCGAGATCCGAGCAATCGCACACAAACTCATCCTTCTTCAACCCCGAACCAATGAAACCTTCTTCGCGGTTTACATAAAGTTTAGCGTTTACCGCAACTACCTGACGTGCCTCAATTACATCGAACTGGCGGATTTCGGTTTTGCGTTCGCGGCCTGCACCGTATTTCTTCTTCAGTTCTTTAAAATACTCGATTGCAAAATCGGTAAGATGTGCCAGATTGTGTTTCACACCTTCAATTTTCTGCTCCAGATCGCGCATTTTCTCATCGGCCTTGATGGTATCGAAACGGGTAATGCGGATCATCGGAATCTGTGTGAGACGGCCAAGGTCTTCGTCCACAATTTCGCGGAGCAGTTTTTTGCGGTGTGGTTTGAAACGTTCGTATAAATAGGCATACAGCGATTCGCGGTCGGCATATTTCTTGAAGTCGATATACATTTCTTCCTTGATGAAGATTTTCTCAAGCGAAGAAAAATGCCATTGTTCCTGCAACTCATTCAGCTCAATTTCCAGTTCGCGGCGCAGCAGATCGAGTGTGCGCTGGGTGGAAATTCTGAGCATTTCGTTTACGCCCACAAAGCGCGGCTTCTCGTCTTCAATTACACAGGCGTTTGGCGAAATGGATACTTCGCACTGCGTAAATGCATAGAGCGCATCAATTGTTTTATCGGGCGAAACGCCGGGCTGCAGATGAACAAGAATTTCGACAAACTCAGCGGTGTTGTCTTCAATTTTGCGGACTTTGATTTTGCCTTTTTCATTGGCCGCAATAATGGAGTCGATGAGCGAGCCGGTGGTGGTTCCAAAGGGAATTTCGGTGATAACCAGCGTCTTGCTGTCTTTCACTTTCAGGCGGGCACGTACACGTATTTTGCCGCCACGCAGGCCGTCGTTGTAGTTTGTAAAATCGGCCATGCCTGCCGTGGGGAAATCGGGCAGAATGTCGGTTTTTTTGCCACGCAGCACGGCTATGGAGGCATCAATAAGTTCGTTGAAGTTGTGCGGCAGAATTTTGCAGGCCAGGCCTACAGCAATACCTTCCACGCCCTGCGCCAGCAGCAGCGGGAATTTCATAGGCAGCGTTACCGGCTCGCGGTTACGTCCGTCGTAACTAAGCTGCCAGGGCGTGGTTTTGGGATTGAACACCACATCGAGTGCAAACTTTGAAAGACGCGCTTCAATGTAACGCGGCGCCGCAGCACCATCGCCGGTGTAAATATTTCCCCAATTGCCCTGCATGTCGATAAGCAGGTCTTTCTGACCCATCTGCACCAGCGCATCGCCAATCGAGGCATCGCCGTGCGGGTGGTATTTCATGGTATTGCCAATAATGTTGGCCACCTTGTTGTAACGTCCGTCTTCAAGCTCCCACATGGAATGCAGCAGTCGGCGCTGCACGGGTTTCAGGCCGTCTTCCACATAGGGCACGGCACGCTCAAGAATTACGTAAGAAGCATAGTCGAGAAACCAGTCTTCGTACATGCCGTTGATGTGGCGTACCTGATGCTCGCCGTGTCCGCTGTTCTGGGCGGAATCGGGAGATTGAAAAAGTTCGTTTTCGTTGTTCTGATCGCTCATGATCGTATGCGTATGCGAAGAATTAGTTCGTTGTTTTTCGGGGCAATAAAGGTTTCACCGTTTCCACCCAAACTGCGTAGCCGTCGGGCGTTAAGTGTACACCATCGGTACTGAAACGGTAGCCAAGCTTTCCGTTTTGCTGCAGGCGTGTATAGATATCGGCAAACACCAGTCCGCGTTTCATGCACTCGGCATAAAGGAAGGCATTTACTTCCCGCACGGCCTCGTGTATGCCGGGCTTTTGAATGCTTACCGGCAGCACGCTTTGCACCACAATACGTGTTTCGCCAAGTTCGGCGGTAAGCTTATCGAGCAATGCGCTCCACGAGCGGCAAACCTCACCGGCACTGCTGCCACTGAGCAAATCGTTTATGCCGCCTTCGAGAAAAAGCATTTCCGGTTTTGCATCGTGCAGGCTTTCGGTTTGCAAAATCATGGTGCTTACAAATGCGCCGGGCACGCCATGATTGATGTATGCCTTATCGCCAAGCTGCTCAAACGGAAACCCGTAGGTAAGGCTGTTTCCCGAAAACACAACCGCGCCTTCCGGTACCTCGGGAAGCTGATCGAATATTTCCTGAATTTGTGAGCCTGTCATTTTTACGGGTGCGTAAACTTTATCAAGTCGTTTTTCGCGGTTGCGGGTTTCAATGCGTGGCAATACCAACAGAAAAAAGCCGGCGATGAGTGCGATAAGTACCAGCCAAAGCCATTTGCCCATTGTACCAACAGTTTTTATCAGGCTATTGCTTCTTCAGCCAGATCGCGCTCCACGCGCAGGTTGCTGATGATGAATTTCTGACGTTCGTCGGTGTTTTTGCCCATGTAGTAAGAGAGCAGTTCGTTAATCATCGCTCCCGAACTCAGCAGCACCGGCTCAAGGCGAATTTCCTTACCAATGAAGTTTTTAAATTCATCGGGCGAAATTTCGCCAAGCCCTTTGAAGCGCGTTATCTCAGGCTTTGCGCCCAGCTTCTGAATGGCTTTGCGACGCTCTTCTTCGGAGTAGCAATAAATAGTTTCCTTCTTATTGCGCACACGGAAAAGCGGAGTCTGCAAAATTTTCACATGCCCTTTTTTCACCAGATCGGGGAAAAACTGCAGAAAGAAGGTAAGCAGCAACAGGCGAATGTGCATGCCATCCACATCGGCATCGGTAGCAATTACAATGTTGTTGTAGCGCAGGTTTTCGAGTCCGTCTTCAATATCAAGCGCGGCCTGAATGAGGTTAAATTCCTCATTTTCATACACCACTTTTTTGGTAAGGCCGTAGGCGTTGAGCGGCTTGCCTTTGAGACTGAATACCGCCTGTGTGTTTACATCGCGCGCTTTGGTAATTGAACCGCTGGCCGAATCGCCTTCGGTAATAAAAAGCGTGCTGTTCTGGCGGCGTTCGTCTTTCAGATCGGTGAGATGCACGCGGCAGTCGCGGAGTTTTTTGTTGTGCAGATTGGCTTTTTTGGCACGTTCGCGGGCTAATTTCTGAATGCCGGAAAGCTCTTTGCGTTCGCGTTCGCTCTGCAGGATTTTGCGGTGAAGCGCGTCGGCCGTTTCGGGATTTTTGTGCAGATAATTATCTAATTCTTTCAGAAACTCAGCAATAAAAGCGCGTAACGACGGGCCCTCAGGCCCCACATCCTGCGAACCAAGCTTGGTTTTGGTCTGCGATTCGAACACCGGCTCCTGCACTTTTACGCTGATTGCCGCCACAATAGAGGTGCGCAGGTCAACCGCTTCGTAATCTTTCTTGTAAAAATCGCGCAGCACTTTTACCACCGCTTCGCGGAAAGCAGCCTGGTGTGTGCCGCCCTGCGTGGTGTGCTGACCGTTTACAAAAGAGTAATAATCTTCCACATACTGCTGATCGCTGTGTGTCATGGCCAGCTCAATTTCGGAGCCGCGCAGGTGGATGATGGGATATACAATCGGGCCGCTCAGGTTTTTCTGCAAAAGATCGAGCAGACCGTTGTCGGATTTGATTTTGTTGCCGTTGTACCAAAGCGTGAGCCCTGTATTCAGGTACGCATAGTTCCACAGCATTTTCTCTACGTATTCGTTTACGTAGTGATAGTTTATGAATACGGTTTCGTCGGGAATAAAGCTGATGATGGTGCCGTCGTTTTCATCGGTATTCTTGATTTTATCATCAAGTGTTAATTCCCCGCGTTTGAACTCCGCAACCTTGCTTTTTCCTTCACGTATGGATTGCACACGAAACCACGACGAGAGTGCATTAACCGCTTTAGTTCCCACCCCATTCAATCCTACTGATTTCTTAAATGCCTCTGAATCGTATTTGGCACCGGTATTCATTTTCGATACACAGTCGATCACTTTCCCCAGCGGAATACCCCGGCCATAGTCGCGAATGCGTACCGAACCTTCTTTTATCTGTACATCGATACTTTTCCCGTTCCCCATCACAAACTCATCGATGGAATTATCAATCACTTCTTTCAGGAGAACATAAATTCCATCGTCGGCCGAAGAGCCGTCGCCTAATTTACCGATATACATGCCCGGACGCCGGCGGATGTGTTCGTTCCATTCGAGCGACTTGATATTGTCTTCGTCGTATTTTACTTTTTCTGCCATAGTTCAATTCCTTTCCTTTTAACCGATACAGCCCGGCGGGTCGGCAGCGGGCGGATAATTAACGGGCCATTGCCAGCGAAACGAGCCAGAGTATGGTAATGACAATGGCTACGGTGACCAGCGCTAGTCCAAGAAAAACAAGCCCCCGGATTACACGGGAACCAAAACCTTCATTATTGAGCCATGCGAAGCGTTTGCTGAGTTTGTTTATGGCCCACCACGCACCGAGGTACGGGAGAATGAAATACATTCCCATAAACAGCAATACATTCAGCACTTCCTTCATGTGGCTTACACATTAAAGCGGAAGTGCATAACATCCGCATCCTGCACAATATATTCCTTGCCTTCGATGCGCAGCTTACCGGCGTCGCGGCAGGCAGCTTCCGAACCGAGGGTTACAAAGTCTTTATAGGCAATTACTTCGGCCTTGATAAAGCCTTTCTCAAAATCGGTGTGAATGACACCGGCTGACTGCGGGGCGGTAAAGCCCACGTCGATTGTCCAGGCGCGTACTTCCTGCACACCAGCGGTGAAATAGGTTTGCAGGTTGAGCAGCCTGTAGGCAGCGTGAATGAGTTTGTTAACGCCCGGCTCATCAAGTCCGATCTCGGCGAGGAATGCCTGGCGGTCTTCAAACGATTCGAGGGCGGCAATTTCGGCTTCCATGGCGGCGGTGATGAGCAGGATTTCCGCATCCTCGTCTTTCACGGCCTCGCGCACGGCATCGGTGTGTTTGTTGCCTGTTTTCACAGAGGCTTCATCCACATTGCACACATACATAACCGGCTTAATGGTAAGCAGGTGCAGGTCGTAAATGTATTTTTCATCCTCTTTGGCAATTTTCACCGTGCGGGCCGATTTGCCCTGCAGCAGTGCCGCCTGAATTTCGGTGAGGATGTCGTAGGTCTTTTTGGCATCTTTATCGGCACCGGTTTTGGCCTGCTTCTCTACTTTCTTCATGCGCGCTTCAACCGATTCGAGGTCTTTGAACTGAAGTTCCAGATCAATCACCTCTTTATCGCGCACCGGATTTACCGAGCCGTCCACGTGCACCACGTTCGGATCGTCGAAGCAGCGGAGCACATGCAGAATGGCGTTTGTTTCGCGGATGTTGGCGAGGAATTTATTGCCAAGCCCCTCGCCCTTGCTGGCGCCTTTTACAAGGCCGGCAATGTCCACAATTTCAACCGTGGTGGGCACAATACGCTCGGGCTTAACAAGTTCGGCCAGTTTATTGAGGCGTTCATCGGGAACGGTGATTACGCCTACGTTGGGTTCGATGGTACAGAACGGAAAGTTGGCCGCCTGGGCCTTGGCATTTGAAAGACAGTTGAAAAGTGTTGACTTGCCCACATTGGGAAGGCCAACAATGCCGCATTTGAGTGACATATCGGGAAGCTGGTCGTGTTAAATGAGCGGCAGCCGCGTCGGGCCGCTGCCGGAGGGCAAAAATACGTCAATACTGCCGTGCTGGTGCGCCTATTCTGCAATGGAGGCTTTGGAGTTTTCAACAAGGGCTAATTGTTATCAACACGAAGCCGCAGCCCCTGCAAAACCTGTACTTTTGAGCCGCATCTCATAAAAAGCTCATCACAAACTGCTATGGCCTCCATTCAGGAACTCGAAAAACTATGCACCCAGGTGCGCCGTGATATTGTACGCATGGTACACGCTGTAAACTCCGGCCACCCCGGCGGCTCACTCGGCTGTACTGAATATCTGGTGGCGCTCTACGGCAGTGTGATGCAGCACAATCCGCAGCCTTTTTCGATGGACGGAAAGAATGAAGACGTGTTTTTCCTTTCCAACGGACATATTTCACCGGTGTTTTACAGTGTGCTTGCCCGCAGTGGTTATTTCGCTGTAAATGAGCTTTCTACTTTCCGCCGCTTAAACTCGCGCCTGCAGGGGCATCCTACCACGCACGAAGGCCTTCCCGGCGTGCGCATGGCTTCAGGTTCACTGGGTCAGGGACTTTCTGTGGCCATTGGTGCAGCTTTGGCAAAGAAATTGAATGGTGATAACCGGCTCGTCTTTTCGCTGCACGGCGACGGTGAACTGCAGGAAGGTCAGATTTGGGAAGCGGCAATGGCTGCCGCAGCCCATAAAGTGGATAATCTGATTGCCACGGTTGATGTAAACGGTCAGCAGATTGACGGCCCGACGGATAAAGTATTGCCTATGGGCGATCTGGCTGCCAAGTTTGGCGCATTTGGCTGGGAAGTAATTGAACTTTCGCAGGGAAATGTGCTTGGCGCGGTGGTTGATGCCCTTAATCTGGCCAAAACACATACCGGAAAAGGCAAACCCGTCGTTATACTCATGAAAACCGAAATGGGCAACGGCGTTGACTTTATGATGGGCACACACAAATGGCACGGCGTAGCCCCGAACGATGAACAACTTGCAGCCGCTCTGGCTCAGTTGCCCGAAACGCTCGGCGACTATTGATCCGCACCATGCTAAAAAAACTCTTTTTCCGCTCCTTTCTGCTTGCACTGGCTGTAATTTGCCTGAATGGCAATACAGCACATGCACAACAACGCGCCGCAAACCCGCAGCCGCTTACGCGCATTCTGTTTGTGTTTGATGCCTCGTTCAGCATGTACGGCACCTGGCAAACCGGGCGTAAAATGGATATTGCCAAAAGCCTGCTTTCCAAGTTTCTCGACAGCCTGCGCACCGTGCAGAATATCGAAATCGGACTGCGTTGCTACGGCCACCAGTACAGCCTGCAGCCCCAGCGAAACTGCGAAGACACCCGCCTTGAAGTGCCCATTGCCAAACCGGCCGTTGCTGTGCCGCAAATGAAGCAGAAACTCGAAGGCATTGTACCACGCGGCACCACACCTATTGCCTACACCCTCGAAAAATGCGGGGCCGACTTCCCGAAAGACGGCAAAACTACACGCAACATCATCATTCTTATTACCGACGGCATCGAAGAATGCAACGGCGACCCCTGCGCCATTTCGCTTGCGCTGCAGTCGCAGGGCATTACACTAAAACCGTTTGTAATTGGCGTGGGGCTTAACGGCAACTACGAATCGCTGGCCTGCATCGGCCGCTTTTACGATGTATCCACCGAGCAAACATTTACCAACGTGCTCAACATTGTGGTTTCGCAGGCGCTCAACAACACCACCTGCCAGGTAAACCTGCTCGATCAGGCCAACCGCCCCAGCGAAACCGATGTGGCCATGACCTTTTACGACCAGCAAACCGGTGTAATCCGCTACAGCTACATGCACACCATGAACAACCGCGGCCTTCCCGATACGGTTATTCTCGACCCGCTGAGTACCTATAAATTAGTGGTACACACCATTCCGCAGGTGGTAAAAGAAAATATTACCATTACTCCCGGAAAACATAACGTAATTGCAGTTGACGCCCCTCAGGGCTACCTGAATCTGCAAATGGCCGGCGTAAGTAACTACGACCGCCTGCCCTGTATTGTGCGCAAAGCCGGGCAGATGCAAACCATTAATGTGCAGGAATTCGGGCGGCTCGAAAAGTATATTGTAGGAAAATACGATCTGGAAATACTCTCCACACCACGTATTTATATGTACAATGTGGATGTGGGGCAGAGTAAAACCACGCTTATTCAGATTCCGCAAGCCGGTATGCTTACGGTATTTAAACCCTCGGAAGGGCCGGGACAATTGTTTGTGGAGGAGAAAAACGAGCTGAAGTTTGTGTGCAACCTCAACAGCAAACAAATGAACGAAAGCATCGTGCTTCAGCCGGGCAACTACCGCATTGTATTTCGTCCGCTCAACTCGCGCGAAACCATTTATACCATTGAACGCCGGTTTAAAGTAGAGCCGGGCGGGCAGATTACCGTAAAACTCTTTTGATTTCACACATGGAACACACCTACACCTTCAGCGAAAAGAAAGACACCCGCTCCGGATTCGGTGCCGGCTTGCTTGAACTGGGCCGCAAAAACCCGGAAGTGGTGGCACTTTGCGCAGACCTTACAGGCTCATTGAAAATGGATGCGTTTCAGAAAGAGTTTCCCGAACGCTTTTTCCAAACCGGTATTGCCGAAGCAAACATGATGGGCATGGCTGCCGGCCTGACCATTGGCGGTAAAATTCCGTTTACCGGTACGTTTGCCAACTTCTCAACCGGCCGTGTGTACGACCAGATCCGCCAGTCGATTGCCTATTCCGGTAAAAACGTGAAAATATGCGCCTCGCACGCCGGTTTAACGCTTGGCGAAGACGGCGCCACACACCAGATTCTGGAAGACATCGGCCTGATGAAAATGCTGCCGGGTATGGTGGTTATCAATCCATGCGATTTTAACCAGACCAAAGCCGCTACCATGGCCATTGCCGACTACGACGGGCCGGTTTATCTGCGTTTTGGCCGCCCCACAGTACCCAATTTCACTCCGGCCGACCAGAAATTTGAAATTGGTAAGGCGCTGCACCTGGTAAGCGGCACCGACGTAAGTATCTTTGCCACAGGCCATTTAGTATGGAAGGCGCTCGAAGCGCAGCTAATTTTACACGCCAAAGGCATCAGTGCCGAAATAATCAATATTCACACGATTAAACCTTTGGATGAAGAAGCAGTCTTATCTTCAGTTCGGAAAACCCGGTGCGCCGTTTCGGCGGAGGAACACCAGCGGCACGGAGGACTTGGCGACAGCATAGCACAATTGCTTGCCCGTACCACCCCCACCCCGCTGGAATACGTGGCAGTGAACGATTCGTTTGGCGAAAGCGGAACACCTGATGAGCTGATGCTCAAATACGGTCTCGGCACAAACGACATTGTGGAAGCCGCACTCCGCGCTGTGAGCCGCAAAAACGCCTGAAAAGGCTGATTGCATACACAGAAGCTGCGCCCGGAAATACGAACCGGCGCAGCTTTTTTATTTGAAATGAACGACCTCAGCGATATACAACTCTTGCAGCAGTTCAGGCAGGCTCCGGCCGATGCCGGGGGAGCCGCACTGCGCCAGCAGATATTTAAAGTGCTGGTGGTGCGCTACCAGAAAAAGCTGTACTGGCACATCCGCCGCATGCTGGTGGATCATGATGATACGGACGATGTGCTGCAGAACACGTTCATTAAAGTGTGGCGCGCACTCGACGGATTTAAGGAAGATGCGCAGCTCTACACCTGGCTCTACCGCATTGCCACAAACGAAACGCTAAGCTTCATACGCCAGCGCAAAGCCGATTTACAGGTACGCTACGGCGATGTGGAACATTCGATTGAAAGCAAATTACAGGATGATAATTTCTTTCGCGGCGATGAAATACAGAAAAAACTTCAACTCGCCATTCAAACACTTCCCGAAAAACAACGGCTGGTGTTTAATATGAAATACTTTGAAGAGATGCGGTATGAAGATATGTCGGCTGTACTCGATACTTCGGTAGGCGCGTTGAAAGCGTCATACCATCATGCCGTGAAAAAAATTGAAGCCTATATCCGAAACACCAGTCAGGCCATGTCCTGAGCAATGCCATGAACCACGACGAACCACATATCCTTCCGCCTGATGCCGATGACCTTTCGGTGCATGCGCCGTTGCTGCACAGTTTGCAGCACACGGAAGGACTTGCTGTTCCCGAAGGTTACTTTGATACGCTGGTCGACGATATTCTTGCACAGGTGAATTTGCCTGCCCTTGACGGATTTACCGCACAGCCCGAAGGCTACGAAAGCGAACTCACCGACAAGCTGCTTTCGCTGGCAGCACTGCCGGAGCCAGGCAGCTTTGTAATGCCCGAAGGTTTTGATGAGGAGTTCAGCAGCCGCATTGCCGCATTCACTGCATTACCAGCCGGTAGTGGTTTGGATGTTCCTGAAGCATACTTTGATGAACTCACTCTGCAAATTGATGCACAGTTGCAGCTTCCTTCCGGCAGCGATGCGTTTGCGGATGTGCCCGAAGGCTACTTCAACGAGTTTACGGATGCGCTTCCCGCCATGCTGGCGCTCGATAATGTGAAGCAGGACGAAGGTTTTGCATTGCCGCCGCATTACTTCGGTGAGCTTACGGAGGCCGTAATGCAGCGTACCTCGGCCGAAATACTTGCTGCCGGCAGCGATGCCGATGTGCCACCCGGCTATTTTGAAGCTTTGCCCGAACGCATTCTTGCTCAAACCGAAAGCGACCGTGGCGGCAAAGTAATTGCGCTTACCATTTTCAGCGCGCGCAATATTGCAGCTGTTGCCGCTTCGGTGGCATTGCTGGTGGGCGCTGCGTGGTGGTTTACCGCAACAGCCAACAACGAAGGCCAACAGGCAACCGGGCTGGCCAGCCACAAACCTTTGCCCCTGCCCCGTTTCGAAACTGCAAAACCTGCGCCCGAAGAAATACAGGTGGCCGAAAAGCCTGTGTACAAAGCACCACGTAAAGCAAATCAGACACCCGAAAAGATGCAGCCCGAGCAACAGTCGAACACGGCAGTTGCAGTAGAATTCGACCTTATTGATGAATACGCGCTGGCCGATTACGCGGCTGAACAGTTTAAGCAAACACAGGTTTCGCCGGATGCGGAAAAAGATGCTGAGCTGCGCTACTACCTCGAAAACACAGAACTCGGCGAGATACTTGAACCTATTGACTAAAGCATAAACGATTGCCATGAAACGCATTCTTTACATATTCTTTCTGCTGATTGCCGCGCAAACGCTGCCCGCACAAACAGCGGCTACCCAGTCGGGAGCCGAGCGGGTGCAGGCTTTACGGGTGGCTTTTATTACGCAAAAACTATCACTCACGCCCGCCGAGGCGCAGGTATTCTGGCCGGTGTATAACGAATATCAGGACAAGCGCGATGCACTGCGTAAACAGGCTGCCGAAAACCGCCGCAAAATACGCGAGCAGGCCGATCAGCTCAGCAACGAAGAGCTTACACGACTGGCCGATGACGAAATAAAATTCCGCGAAGAAGATGTAAAACTTCAGGCCGAACTTCATGCAAAACTGAAAACAATTTTACCGGCCAAAAAACTGGCACAACTTTATGTAGCCGAAGAAGATTTCAAAAAAGAACTGGTGCGGCTGTTAACTGAAGACAATTCGCCAAATCCCAAACAAGGCCAAAACTAAATCTACAGCACACAATGAAACAGTTCTGTCTTCTTCTTTGTGCAGTATTCTGCTCGCTTTGGCTGAAAGCGGATACAGACACCACACAACAACACAAGCCACGCTCATTTGCTTCGCAGCGTGTAGTGCGGAATTATATTAAGCCCTCGCTTTCGTTCAGCGCATTCAGTACAAACGTAAAGCCATTGGTGCCCGTGCGGCGCTTCTCGCAAAGCATTAATGATACGCTCGACGATTTTCGTATTGGCGAGCAGCAGCTTGGTTTTATTACCCCGCTTTACACCCACACCCGCTTTGGCCGTAAAGACAGCAATCATGTAAACACGTTTCATTTGCTGTTTACCGCAGGTATAGTGCGCATAGCGCCCGAATTTTCAGGACTTCGGCACCAGCATGTATTTACACGAACCGGCGTAAGTCTGCGCATGTTATACACCTTCGGATCAAAGTTTGTGCTGTTTTACGATGCCTCTCCGTTTGTGGTAAGCGATCAGTACCGTGGCGACCGGATAAAACAGTATCGGTTCGCCACTACGGCTGTGTTCAACTGGATGGTGCATCCCAGCTTTAGTTTACGCGCAGGTTTTACGCGTACATACCGGCTTGGCAACAGCTTCGTACTGCCCACTTTTGGCCTGCGGCTGGGACGGCTTGATGGCAAGGTGTATTTTACAGCGCAATACCCGCGCTTTGCGCAGCTTGTATTTCAGCCCACTCCCAAGCTCAGCATCAGCGCCTATTCGCGGGCGCATGGTGGCTTGTATGCGGTGAGCAACAAAGACAGCGTGCTTTATTCGGGCGATGATGATGTGCTCCGGCTTGGACTGGTGGGGCTTGCCAATGGTTTGCGGGTGGATTACCGCACAGGAAATAATTTCAGCTTTTACGTTTCGGCCGGCTTTAACAGAAACAGGGTATTGATGTTTTCGCAATCGTACAACGACTCGATTGGTGTGTTCAACCAGCTTCGTCCATATTACAACGGCCGCACCAGCGAAAATGCTTTTTTCCTGAATGCCGGTTTTACACTGCGATTCGGAAAAGCCAAAACATCAGCCGGCAACTACCTGATGTATGATGCCTTTGAACTCAACAACAGCACCGATGTGGCCGACGGCAGCAACATGCCCGGAAATGGTGATGTGCCTGCTCGAAGTACTTCACAGGAAGCCGCTAAAATACAATATCAGGATGTGCAGGATTTAATTTCTGACTCTGATTTGTATTAGCCGCCAGTTACTGTTTCAATACCCGCTCAACAGCTGTTTTGCCCTGTGCATCACTAACACGAAGCATGTAAACACCAGCGGGCAAATCAAGAGTGTATTGTGTTTGCGGCAATGCCGTAAGTTGTGCTGTATTTACTGTTCGTCCGCACATATCGGTAAATTCAAGTAGTACATTTCCCGAAAAACCGCTCAGATCAAGCATCAGCGTGCTGTAAAACGGATTGGGATATACCTTTATTCCTGAAAGCAATGTATTTCCCGGCGGAATTCCTACACCCGATTGATCATAGCGTGCTACAAACACATCGCTGTTTTGCCACGCCGAAGTAAGCACCAGATTATTCTGCGAATAATCAAAATCAGTTGATCCGGTGAACTGACCGGTTACATACACCACACCAAGCTGGTTAATGTAAATATCCTCCGCAAAATCATCGTAAATCCCGCCAATGGAAAATGCCCAGTTGAACTGACCGGCTGTATCATTGCGCAGCACCAGAAAATCGGCTGCAACGGATGAGCCGTTTTGTATGTAATTGGCCACGGCTGCCGACGGATCGGCATCAAGCGTATCAAAGAAATTCAGGGCTAGATAAAGTGCGCCGTCGAGGCCCATCTCAATGGCCATTCCATCAACCGGAGCCGAATTGGCAAGCAGATAGCCCCAGGCAAAACTGCCGCTTTCGTTGAGTTTAACCACCATGCAGCCACCCGAAAGCAGACTGTCGTTGAGTGTATATACGCCGGAGCCGGGATCCACATCGGCGCTGCCAATAATTTTGCCGGTGAGATATACATTGCCCCAGGCATCAGCGGCCACATCGTTTACATAGTCTTTTTCCGGTCCGCCAAGCGCAGCGGCCCAGTTAAATGCGCCGTTTGAAGCAAGCTGCAGCACAAAACCATCAATGCGGCCAGCACTGGTTTGATAATATGTACCTGCGCCCGGATCAAAATCCACACTGTCTTCAAACTGTCCGGCAGCCACAATCTGTCCCTGCGCATCGCTGCGCACCGCATTTACCTGATCGAATCCGCTGCCGCCAAAGGTTTTGGCCCACACAAAATTACCCATGCTGTTAAGCACTACCACAAACGCATCGCTGCTGCCAGCAGCCGTGAGCGCATTTACCGCCGGGCCCGGATCAAAATCAACCGTATTCTCAAACGAACCGGCAATTACAGACTGTCCGTTGCTTCCGGGGCACACACTCATTGCACTTTCCAATGCCGGACCGCTGAGTGCCTTTGCCCAGTTTAACTGTCCTTGCGGCGAAAAACTGGCTACAAACACATCAGAAACCCATGTAGGCGAAGAGCCCAGCATAACCGTTGCTGCTCCCGGATCCATATCAATTACTCCTGTAAAAAATCCGGTTACAATAATATTCCCTGCTGCATCTATGCACATCCCGTTCACTTCATCGCCGCCAGAACCACCAATTTGCAAAGCCCACACAAAATTACCCGCAGCATCCAGTTTCTGCACATACCCATCAGTTCCTCCCTGTGAGGCAAGGTTGTAAATGTTGTTTCCCGAACCCGGTGCCGGATTGAAATCAACCGTACTCTCAAACTTTCCGCATGAGTACACATTTCCCTGTGCATCGGCAGTTACCACAGCAGCGCGCTCAAAATCGCCGGAGCCATTTTGCTTTGCCCAGCTTACAACGGGTTGTTGCGCAAATAAGGGTTGAATTAGTAATGCGAAACAACTAAAGAAACAGAATTTCATACGTCTGATTGTATTTTTGAATAAAATTGGTCATAGTTCTTTATTTCAGCAAAGATGTGATCGCACTTTATTTGCTTTCCATTTATTCAATATCACCTGCTATTTTTCTTCAAAAACATCATTTACAACCTCTTATGAATATATATATGAATGAAATATTAGCTTCCTGATTAGAACTCATCTCAAAATTGTTTTTCGAGATTTTTCCAAGTATTTTTTGATATGGCGAATATCATTTCGCAGCGCATAGCTAGATGCTCTGGGCAAGAAAGGATGTGAAGCCAGATCAAAAAATACGCAGTGAAAAAGCCGGAAGGATAATTTTGAGATGAGTTCTAATTAGTTTCCTGCAAAAAGCTGAACATACATGCCCAAAAACAGCAGCAGTAAATCGGCACATTTACATGCAACAAATCTGGGTTATACATAACCGGTTTGCTGTTAACTTTACCACATCAATGCCCACACGCACACGCATAGCACCTACACCAAGCGGCTTTTTACACAGCGGCAACGAATATTCGTTTACGCTCACTGCTGCGTGGGCAAAAGAGCTGGGCGCCGAAATTTTGCTGCGCATTGATGATCTCGACGATGTGCGTAAGCGGCCGGAATATGTGGCCGATATTTTCCACACGTTGCATCGCCTTCAGATAAGCTGGCAGCTGGGCCCGCAAACGCCCGATGAATTTGAAAAGCATTGGTCGCAGCGTTTGCGCACCGCGTACTACAACAATGCGCTTGACGCGTTGAGCAGCATCCCCGGCCTGATTTATGCCTGCACCTGCTCGCGGCGTACACTCAGCTGCAACGGAGGCGAATGCAGCTGCCACCAGCAAAATATGCCGCTTTCCACGCCCGATGCAGCCTGGCGTGTAAATGTGCCGCCGCACACCATTATCCGCTTCAACGATGAGAAACGCGGTGCGGTGGAAATTGACCTGCACGCCGCAGCCGGAAACTTTGTGGTGCGCCGCCGCGATGGCATTGCAGCCTACCAGATTGCCTCGCTGGTTGATGATACACTTTTTGAGATCACGCACATTGTGCGCGGAGAAGATTTACTGCCTTCCACAGCCGCACAGCTTTTTTTGGCCCAACATTTAGGCTACGAAAGTTTTCTGCAAACCCGCTTTCTGCATCACGATCTGATTACAGACGAACAGGGAAATAAATTGTCGAAATCAAATCAGCACCACCTTTAACGTTACGACATTTTGGGCGTGGCCACGAGCCATTCTTTAAGCACACGTTCTACCGGAAAACGATAATTGCTGCGTTCGAGCCGCCACCGGGCAATACGCTGCACTACGCCCGGCACACGTCTGTGCCAGCCAATGTGCTGATAGAATTTGAAGTTTTCAATTTCACGGATTTTTTCCGCACTTATCCACTCACTCTTTCCCGAATCTACATAATCGAAATTGCTCCATGCTTCGAGGCTGTCTGAAAATGTGTAGCCCTTGCTGCGCAGCTCATCGGCAATTGGATTTCCGGGATAGGGTTTGAAGTAGAAAATTCCCATGTGAAATTTCGGACTCATTTTTTTGAGGCGTTTCACCATGTCGAGCGTGGCCGAAATACTTTCTTCACTCTCGCCGGGAAAACCCACAATGATGCTGAAATTGATGGCAATATCGTATTTGATACATTTTTCGGCCGCTTCAAATACATGCTCAATTTTGATGTCTTTTTTCATCCAGTTGAGCATATCCTGCGTGCCGGCTTCCATGCCGATCATTACTTTTTCGAGTCCCGATTGCTTGCAAAGTTTCCAGACCTCATCATCAAGCCGCACGCCCTGATCGGCACGCATGGTGCCAAACCAGCTTACCGGAAGTTTGCGGGCAATAAACTCTTCGGCTACTGCTTTTACACGTTTGGTGTTGGTGAAAAATGTTTCGTCCTGAAAATGGATATGCTCAAACTGATACTGTTTCCACAAGGCCTCAATTTCATCGCCCATTCGTTTGGGATCGAAACCATACCAGCCGCGTTTGTACATAAACGGATCAGCACAAAACGTGCAGCGGAAACGGCATCCCTGCGAGGAGATATAATCGAGTTGTTTGCGGCCGCTTAGTTTCATGTAAGCAGGCACATCAATGAGGTTGTAATTGAATGCGGGAAAGGTGTTGATGTCCTGCATAGGCTGCGCCTCATTATGAATGATGCGGCCATCAGACAATTTATAGCTTACGCCCTTAATGCCTTCGGGCGTTTTGTCTGAAGCGTAGGCATCAACCAGCGCAGCAAACGGTATTTCACCCTGCCCGATAACCACAGCATCCACGCAGGAAGCATTCAGCGTCTGATCAGGAAAAAGCGAAGGATGCCAGCCGCCCCACACTACCGGTATTTGCGGAAAAGCCTTTTTTACGGCCTGCGAATACTTCAGCGCATCTTTAATGGGACGACCGGTAAGCACTGTAGTGGCAAAGCAAACGCCATTGCGGCCAAGGGCTTCGGCTATTTTCGGAAACGGGTCTTTTTCCAGCCGGCCATCAATAATTACCACCTCGTACTTCTTTGCATCGAGGTACGAGCCAATGGCCAGCAAGGCAAGCGGCATGGTGTAATACACCGCATCGGGATTATATAGCACAACCGTTTTCTTCATGCACAAGAGGGTTGTGCAAGATACGGAAGTTGTGCCGAATGTGTAAGTTTGCAGCGATGAATCAGTTTTATTTTCCCGACCTGAGTGGGCCTCAGCTTCAGCTTAGCGAAGAAGAATCGAAACATGCCGTGCGTGTGCTTCGTTTGCAGGCGGGCGATGAAGTGGAACTGGCCGATGGTCGGGGTACAAAAGCCCGCGCCGTGGTGGCTGATAATCATCCTAAACGCTGTGTGCTGGATGTGGTGAGCCACACACAACATGACACAGGCCGCAATTTCACCCTGCATCTGGCAGTTGCCCCCACCAAAAACAGCGACCGCATTGAGTGGCTGGTGGAAAAAGCCACCGAACTGGGCATTGATGCCATCACCCTGCTCGACTGCGAACATTCTGAACGCAGCAGCTTCCGCACCGAAAGGCTGGAAAAAATTGCCGTGGCCGCCATGAAACAATCGCAGCAGGCGTGGATGCCCGTAATCAGCGGCCCTGTTCGCTTTGCTGAGTTTATCGGGCAAATTGCAGGAGGCACATCCTGTTTCATTGCCCATTGCGTAAGTGAAAACGAACGCACTCCGCTACACAAAGCCGCTAAGGCAGGCGGCAATGTGGTTATACTCATCGGCCCGGAAGGCGATTTTTCGGCAGCCGAAATTGAAGCTGCTCTACAACGCGGTGCCAAACCCGTGAGCCTCGGCAATACCCGGCTTCGCACCGAAACGGCTGCATTTGCGGCTTGTGCAGCGGTGCATTTTGTGAATAGTTAATCCCAAAATATGATTACCAGATTTTTACTTTGCCTGCTGCTGATTACATCAAGTACGGCAACACTCTCCGCCCAAAAAGATCCCGAAAAGAAAAAACGCGGAACAGTTACGGTTTACTATCCAAACTCCAAACAAGTTTGGTACACCGGTCAAAACAAGAATTTCGTGAAAGAAGGAACTTGGATATATTATTCAACCCAAGGTAAAAGAACGCGTATTGATAACTACAAAGCCGGTGTGCTGGACGGTGAGCGAAAAGTTTTCATGGATATCGTAATGATTTCTAAAGAACATTACAGCAACGGAAAACCCGACGGAACGCAACACTATTTCTACAAATCGGGGAAGCTGAAAAGCATGGTGTTTTTCACTGCCGGAAATCCCGACAGCGCCCACTTTTTTAACGAGGGTAATTTTATGTACAGCAGAGCTGAAATTTATGCTGACAAACAAGTGATTGCTGTTCGTGGTTATAATTATCTCGGACAACTGCAAACAACGGAATACTACGATAGAGGAAAGAAAACCGGTGTCTGGAAATTCTATTCCGACCGCTCAAACGATACTACTTTAAAATCGTTCATCACATACAAAGACGGAAAGAAAAACGGTTTCTGCAGCGAGTCGGGTTACAACGAAAAACTCGAAGCCTGGTACGAGAACGATACATTACATGGCCCTTACAAATATTATATTCATGGAAATCTGAAAGCGGAAGGCACATTTAAAAAAGGCAAACTGCATGGACTTAACAAAACCTATTTATTTGGTCAATCGATTGAAGAAATAAATTATGTGAACGGAACTGAAACCGGTGTTTCCAAAGTCTATTCCGAAATCGACGGCCACATTTACAGTAAAAGATACTTTTCTGCAAAGACAGATAAACGCGGGGCTGCATTAGTTGATTCGGCTTTTTCATACAACCGACAAGGAATTAAAACTCGTGAAGATATTTGGCTGCGGCAAGTCAATACAGCTAATCCCGAAGCCGAATATCATGTGTATCGTGAATGGTTTGACAATGGTAAATTGAAGCAAACCGCTCGCTACTCGGCCGACTGGAATCAGTATATCGTGAACGATTATTATGAGAACGGAAAACAGAAATCGGTACTGATTTATGCAAACGGTCTGCTAAACGGGAAAGCATTGTTCTGGCATGAAAATGGTCAAAAAGCCATGGAGTTTACAGCCGTAAATAACGAAGTTAGTTTAATACCCAAAGTGTGGCTGAAGAACGGAAAGCCCGCAACGAATGGGCAAAAGGAATACATTGAAATTGTAAATCAGTTTAAACCTGAGGATGTTTGGTTTCATGCACTTGAACAAGAACCCGAGATACTCGAAACAAGAGCCGGAGATGACTATGCCCAAGAAGAAGTTTATGAGGTTGCAGAAGCTCCTCGTGAACCGGCTCCGCGCATAAACAACGATATAAACCCTTACTACAAGGCTGCCGATTGTTTCCCCGGCGGCGATTCGGCCATACAGGCTTATATTCGTCAGCAACTTGTTTATCCCATTGCAGACGAAGTGTTCAGAAACTTTGGAGCTGTTGATGTTACAATTGTACTGGATGAAAACAGCAAAATCACAAAATGCAACGTGAGCAATGATTTTTCACCACTGAAATCGTTTATGCTGCGCGAAGAAGCGATGCGAGTGGTAAACAGTATGCCCTGGAAAGTTCCTGTAAAAGACGGAAAACCGGTAAGTGTGGCTATTACCGTGATGGTGAATTTTGAGCTGCCGGATTGAATTGCCTTGTCGTAATCCCAACCATACAACACCTGCTATGTGCAATCGTAATACACAAATTAGCGTTTCTCAACTTCTACGCCTCATTTTACTGCTTTTTCTCTTTGCTTTTTCGGCCAATCCTCTGCTAGCCACTCAAAAAAAGCATGGTAAAAAAAACGGCATGGTAAAAGTGTATTACAGCGGCTCAAAGCAACTTAAATATACCGGCCAGAATAAAAACTATTTACGCGAAGGCGTGTGGATGTATTACGCACCCAATGGCAGCTTAACCCGAACCGAAGAATGGCACCTGAATAAACTGCACGGTGCACGAAAAATTTATCTGAATAACACGCTACTCACACACGAAAATTATCGCGACAGTGTATTGCATGGCATGCAGCTCTACTACACCATAACCGGCACATTGAAACGCAAATACTGGTTCACCAACGGCAATGCCGACAGTTGCCACGTTTACCCTGAAGGATTTCGTAATCCGGGCGAACGCATTGTTTATGAAGGCAAACTAATTAAGTTTGTAAAACGCTATTACAATAACGGCAACTTGAACCAGACTGAATATTATGAGAATGGACTAAAAGATGGTATCTGGACTACTTATTCTTCAAGTCATCCCGGAGAAATAACAGAAACAATTACTTATAAAAACGGAGTAAAGGAAGGGATGAGTGTTGAAATTACTTCAACGCAGGTGTGGAAAGAAACAAACTACAGCAATAACCTCAGGAATGGATTGGAGAAAAACTATATAGACGGGAAACTTGCCTATGAACAATTCTATGTGAATGATAAATTAAACGGTTATCTGAAAGTGTACAGAGATAATCAGGTGGTGTATGAAGCCGAATACAAAAACGATAAGCTAACAGGAGTAAGTTCTCATTATCAGCCGCTTTCAGGCGTATTGCTTAAGCGGGAGTATTGGTCAGACCACTACATTTCACCTTACCAGCCAGTACCCGACTCTGTATTCCAATACTATGCCAGCGGAAAAAAACAGCTTATTGCCCGCTACACCAATTCGCAGAGGAATAACTCGCTCATTGCTGAGGGAAACGTGCAAATGTGGTATGAAAGCGGTAAAACCAGCAGTACCTATTCGCTGCTGAACGGCTTAAAGCATGGTACAGAAACTATCTATTATCCGAATGGGAACAAACAAAAGCAGATCAACCGGGTAAATGGAAAAGTTTCGGGACAAGTAAACGTGTGGTATGAGAACGGAATGCCTGCATTAATTCTAACTATTGCAGCTGATACACTTGTGCCTCCGGTTGTGGCATTCGACAAAAATGGCAAGCCGGTAAAGGCAGGAACCACAGCATTCCGCGAAAGTGCAGCCGCACTGATTCCTGATGAACTGTTCACAAACACGGCTGCACCCGAAAATCCATGGAGCAGCCCGGATACAGCCGAAGATTTTTTACCTGTTGAAACGATTGACCTCCCGGCAAACACCATAATGCTTTATGATGATATAAGTATTGATAATATTTATCCCGGCGGAAATACTGCATTTGATGAATTTATGAAAGATCAAACCGTTTACCCCGGTGCCGATCGGTATTTAGGCCACGAGACTACACTCATTATTTTTCTTTCTCTTGCACCCGACGGCAGCATAAGCAACACGTACATCGAGAAGGATTCGGCTCAGTACATTACCCTGCAAACTGAAGCTTTGCGGCTTATTTACTGTGCACCGTGGCAAAATCCCGTAAGGCAGCCGGTTTCGTTGTATATCCCCGTTCGTTTTGCCATAAAGGAGTAACACATATTATTTTTCCTGCAACTTGCATCTCCCCCTCCCCATTCCCTATATTTGCAGCAGACAAACTCAAACCTGCGTTGTAGGCAGGCTTACTTTATGATCAACATCACACTCCCTGATGGTTCTGTGCGCCAGTACGAAGCCGGAACCACTTCTCTCCAAATCGCTCAATCGATCAGCGAAGGATTAGCACGCAACGTTTTAGCAGCCGAAGTAAACGGCGAAGTTTGGGATGCCACCCGCGCCATTGACGCTGACGCATCGCTCAAACTCCTTACGTGGAACGATACCGCAGGTAAAGAAACCATGTGGCATTCCTCGGCTCACCTTATGGCCGAAGCGCTGGAAGCACTTTACCCCGGCATCAAATTCGGTATCGGCCCGCCCATTGAAAACGGCTTTTATTACGACGTAGATCTGGGCGACGACCGGAAGCTCACGCATGAGGACCTGCCCGTGATTGAGAAAAAAATGCTCGAACTGGCCGGCCAGAAAAACGCCTATGTGCGTCAGGAAATGCCCAAAGCCGAGGCGCTTGGCTTTTTCCGCGACAAAGGCGACGAGTACAAACTCGATCTGCTGCAGGATCTTGAAGACGGTAAAATTACCTTCTACACGCAGGGCAATTTCACCGATCTCTGCCGCGGTCCGCATATTCCCAACACCGGCTTTATCAAGGCCGTGAAGCTGCTTAACCTTGCCGGTGCCTACTGGCGCGGCGATGAAACAAAAAAGCAGCTTACACGCATTTACGGCATTACCTTCCCCAAGCAAAAAGAACTCGACGAGTACCTTGTAATGCTTGAGGAAGCCAAAAAACGCGACCACCGCAAGCTGGGCAAGGAGCTCGAACTCTTTACCTTCTCCGAAAAAGTAGGCATGGGTTTACCGCTCTGGCTGCCCGCCGGTGCCGCCCTGCGTGAGCGCCTGCAGAACTTTTTGCAGAAAGCCCAGCTCAAAGCCGGTTACGTACCGGTAATTACACCGCACATCGGCAACAAGCAGCTTTATATTACCTCCGGCCACTACGAGAAATACGGCAAAGATTCGTTCCAGCCCATCCGTACACCGCAGGAAGGCGAGGAGTTTTTCCTCAAGCCGATGAACTGCCCGCACCACTGCGAAATCTACAAGAGCAAACCGCGCTCTTACAAAGATCTTCCGGTGCGCTTTGCCGAATTTGGCACCGTGTACCGCTACGAACAAAGCGGCGAACTCCACGGCCTTACCCGTGTGCGCGGCTTTACACAGGATGATGCCCACCTCTTCTGCCGCCCCGACCAGGTAAAAGAAGAATTCTGCAAAGTAATTGACCTTGTGCTGTACGTTTTCCGCGCGCTTGAGTTTACCGACTATGTGGCTCAGGTATCACTCCGCGATAAAACCGACCGCAGCAAATACATCGGTACCGACGAAAACTGGGAAAAAGCCGAAAGCGCCATTGTAGAAGCCGCCGCCGAAAAAGGCCTGAAAACCGTTGTGGAATATGGCGAAGCTGCCTTCTACGGCCCTAAACTTGATTTCATGGTGCGCGATGCAATTGGCCGTAAATGGCAGCTTGGCACCATTCAGGTTGATTACAACCTGCCCGAACGCTTCGAGCTCGAATACACCGGCGCCGACAACATGAAGCACCGCCCGGTAATGATTCACCGCGCTCCTTTCGGTTCAATGGAACGCTTCGTAGCAGTACTTATTGAACACTGCGCCGGCAAATTCCCGCTCTGGCTCACTCCCGAACAGGTGGCCGTGCTCCCCATCAGCGATAAATACATTTCTGATGCGGAAAATGTACTGGAACAATTGAAAAATTACGATATTCGGGGATTCGTTGACGACCGTAACGAAAAGATTGGCAAGAAAATACGCGATACCGAGCTGAAAAAAGTTCCGTACATGCTCATCATCGGCGAAAAAGAAGCAGCAGAAAAAACTGTTTCCGTTCGCCGCCAGGGTGAGGGCGACAAAGGCTCCATGAGCGCCGAAGAATTTGCCAACCTCATCAATACCGAAGTCCGCGAAAAACTGGAGTCATTCAGTAAATAGTTAATTCAAACAAGTATCACTTAAAAACGGAGGTTCACATCGCTACTCCTTTTAACCGTCCACCCGGACCGCCCCGCCCAGCAGGAAGCGGTGGTGGCAGTCGCCCGCCCTTTAACCGTGGCCCACGTATGCCGCGAAAAGAAGAACTTCACCGCATTAACGAAAAGATTCGTGATGTAAATGAAGTACGCGTTGTTGGCGAAGACATTGAACAAGGTGTTTTTTCGATCGAAAAAGCACTTGAAATTGCACGTAATGCCGGTCTCGATCTGGTAGAAATTGTGCCCAATGCCGTGCCGCCGGTTTGCCGTGTGGTGGACTATAAAAAATTCCTCTACGAACAGAAGAAGAAGCAAAAGGAAATCAAAGCCAAAGCCCAAAAGGTGGTGGTTAAAGAAATCCGCTTCGGTCCGCACACCGATGATCACGACTTCAACTTCAAGAAAAACCACGCTCAGAAATTCCTCGAAAGTGGAGCCAAAGTAAAAGCCTACGTGTTTTTCCGTGGCCGTACCATTGTGTTTAAAGAACAGGGCGAAATTCTCCTGCTTCGTTTTGCACAGGAACTCGAAGAATTCGGCAAAGTGGAACAACTGCCTCAGCTGGATGGTAAACGCATGTCTATTATGCTCACGCCTAAGAAGAAAGCGAAATAATCCATCCCTTTTTATAGTATTGCTCAAAGGCCGTCGCTTTCTGCGATGGCCTTTGTTGTTTTTTGATGCCGGTTACAATTATTCCCTTCGTTCATTATCTGCCACATCATACACTTCTGTCAGGATACCGCAACCCGAAAAATCAATATTGCACCACATCCACCAAAAGCCGGTTTGCAACCAAACATAGCGAAATCTGTGCAGGATATCGAATAAGCATTCGCAGTGCATTACTGACAGGTATCTTTAAGCTGCCCGATTAAAACAAATGCACTCGTTTTGAAAGCGTATAGAGAGGGCAGCATGTGCAAATGCTAACCATTACTTCGCACATTTTAACCCGATTAATGCTTCTTACGAAACAGCTTTTAAATTTGTTATGCTCAACACATATTTTATATGAACACACTCTACAAACGCATTACCCTGCTGTTACTTTGCTGGCTTCCGGCACAAACCATTCTCCTCGCCCAACCCTGCCGTGAAGTAGTGGGCTATTATCCAAACTGGCAATGGTATGACCGCAATAAGCTGGTAAATCCATCCAGCATTGATTACAGCAAGTACACCATTATCAACTATTGCTTTTTCAATCCGCAGCCTAACGGTGACATTGTTACCGGCGATTCCTGGGCCGATGAAAACCTGTTGATGGGACAGATCAACTGGAGCACCACACCACCTTCCTATTACCCGAACACTTCAATTGTAGATCTGGCCCACAACAACAATGTAAAGGTGCTGATCTCAGTAGGCGGCTGGACCTGGTCGAATAATTTCCCGTCTATAGCGGCTAATCCGACTACGCGTGCGGCTTTTGCACATTCATGCAATGAGCTGGTGCGGCAATATAATCTCGACGGCATCGACCTCGACTGGGAATATCCCGGCTATGCGCCGCACAATGGCGGGCCGGCAGATGCGGCTAACTTCACGCTGCTGCTGCAACAGGTGCGCGATTCGCTTAATGCACTCGAACTGGTAAACAACGAACAATACCTGCTCACGGCTGCAGTAGGAGCTTCGGCCGCAAATATGAGCAATGTACAGTGGGCTGCAGTTACGCCCCTGCTTGATATGATTAACCTCATGTCGTACGACTTTTTCGGGGCCTGGGATGCAGTAGCCAACCACAATTCACCGCTCAATGCCCCGGCCTGCGGCGATCCGGGATTTAACATCAGTACGGCGTTTACCCAGCTTACCCAGCAATATGGCGTACCGGCAAACAAAATTAATGTGGGCGTTGCGTTCTACGGCCGTAGCCAAACCGGCTTCACCGGCCTCTGCCAGGCTACCTCGGGCAATGCCGCCACCACAGCTTTCCCGCCCGACGGCGTGCCGCTTTATTACGAAATTGCAGCTCAGCAGAGCCAATATACCTTCAACTGGGACAATCAGGCTCAGGTGCCGTGGCTGAATAACAGCAATGGCGTTTTCCTTTCATATGACAATGAGCAGTCGATAGCCCTGAAAGCCCAGTTTGTTGTAAGTAACGGTGCACGTGGCGCCATTATCTGGGAAATTACAGGCGATTATCTCGAAACGGCACCGGGTTCGGGCGTTATTGCAGGCACACCGCTGGCCGATACCTTGAATGCCGTGTTTTGTGCCTCACCGCTTGGTGCTCAAGTTTTAGCTACTGCAACACAGTGTCAGCTCGCGCCAAATCCGGCCAACAACCTCGTTAATATTATGCCTGCCCCAACCAGCCCCGCCACAGTCCGCATTTTTACGGCCACCGGCGCACTCATCGAAAACCAGCTTTTACCCGCAGGAGCTAACACGCTGAATATCAATAATCTTTCAACAGGCGTATATCTGCTTTCCATTGAAACAGCAGAAGGCATCAGTTGGCAGAAACTGATTAAGAACTAAGCATGTGTGTTTTCAACAAGGCACATTGGAGTAAATAGCGCTTTTTTTAACCGGAAAGTCGGCGCAGGCCAAAGTTTTTACTACATTTGCACCCTGTTGCCCGAAAAGGGAAACAAACCGTTCTTTCTCAGTAAATTTCAAATCCAAATAAATACGCGCAACTATGCCGAAAATGAAAACCAATTCCAGTGCAAAAAAGCGCTTTGCGCTCACCGGAACGGGTAAAATCAAGCGTAAGCATGCGTTCAAGCGTCACATCCTTACCAAAAAGGAAACTGCACGTAAGCGTCGCCTCACAAACGATGGACTCGTTTCAAAAGGAGACATGAACAACGTGAAGGCCATGCTTTGCATGTAAGGTGTACGAATTGAACCATTAATTACGTACCGGTTTATCCGAAAACAAGTTAAACCCGGCTTGAGGTAACAAGCTTCTGATTGAGTTCAGAACACCCAAAGCCAAAACGAAAAACAAAATGCCAAGATCAGTCAATCATGTCGCTTCACGCGCCCGTCGTAAAAAGGCGCTGAAAATGACACGCGGTTACTGGGGTGCCCGTGGTAACGTATGGACCGTTGCCAAGAATACACTCGAAAAAGGTTTGGTGTATGCCTACCGCGACCGCAAACAGAAAAAACGCAACTTCCGCTCACTCTGGATTCAGCGTATTAACGCTGGCGCCCGCCTGCACGGAATGTCTTACTCCGAGTTCATGGGCAAAATCCACGACAAAGGCGTAACCTTAAACCGCAAAACACTTGCCGACCTCGCAATGAACCACCCCGATGCTTTCAAAGCGGTGGTTGATTCGATTAAGTAGGATGTTTCAAATACTACCAAAATCCCCGGTTTCAGCTTATGAAACCGGGGATTTTTATTTTGAGGAAACTTTATTTTATTTTTAAATATTATAAATGTTTTTTCAGTTAGTTGGAAAATTATAATTCGCCAACTTGGCTTATTTTCAGGCAAGTTGGCGAATTATAGATTCTGAAATTTTCTTGCTAAAGAGAGAAACGGAGATTATATTGACATACAAAAACCTGATTATCATTACTTTAAAAACAAGATAGTGTTTTTTATTCTGAATAATCAAAAATTTCATCGATTACAATTTCGTGATTTACGGAACTATAAAAATGCTCATTTTTTAAAGTGCCTTTAGCAGAAATAATTGTAATAAAAATATTTTTTCTTGAATTGCTTTTTCGCTCTATACAGCTTAGTTTATTAAATAGCTCCTGCTCATAGGCTTTGTTAATTACTAAGGGCGTATTCAGAAATTTGGCTTCAATAATATTTATCACGTTATCTGACTGATCGAAAATAAGATCAATCTGACAGCCTTTCGTATGTGCTGTACCCTTATCAATAAACGAATACACATTGTACTGAATACCGCCAATACCCAGTAATGCAGCAATGATTTTATGGTGCTTGAAACAGATGTTCTCAAATGCAATGCCCGACCATATTTTAAACGACTGACTGCCAGCCAGCGCAGCGCCATTCTTTACAGAAGCAGGGTTGTGTAAAAACTTGAAATAAAAGAGCGTGTACTCATCCGTGAGCCGGTAGAGCCTGTCTTCCCGTTTTTTCCCCATGTCGGATGTATTGGCAATAAACCCGCATTCCTCCAGCTCCTCAAGCACAGTGGTTAGTCCGCCTCCGCTGGGTAGTTTGGTGGCTTCAATAATTTCATTGCGGGTAAGCCCGCGGCCTTTGGCGGCCAGTACTTTTACCAGACGTTCATGCAGCCTGTAGTTTTTGAACAACGAAGCATATAAGTTTTCATACTCCGTTCTAAGGCCGGCATTCTTATTGAAAAACAATTCATTCAGAATTTGTGAAATACCTTTGCCTGGCTGCACCTGCTTCAGATAGTACGGAATACCACCAATACACATATACAACTGCACAATATCCTTATTGGTGAGTTTTACGTTGCGGTGTCTGAGATAGGCACGTGTTTCACCAAGATCAAAGGCTTCCAAACGTATGGTTTGTGTAAGCCGGTTATGCAAACCACCTCTGTTTCGGATAACCCGGTTTATGATCCAAGACGCGGCAGACCCGCAAATCACAAGCAGCACATCACTTCGCTTGCTGCAAAACGAATTCCAGAACTGCGTAAATGCAGCCATAAAGCCTGATCGCGGTGTATCATACCACGAGATCTCATCGAAAAAAACAACTTTTTTCTTTTTTCGCCGTGATGTTAAGCGAATAATATATTTCTCCAGAAACTGAAAAGCCAGCAACCATGAATCCGGTGCCGGTTTCTTCGCGGCAACAGGATACACCTTACCTAATTCAATCCAAAAATTCAATAACTGCTCATTCATTCCCGCATTAAACAAACCTGTGCAATCAAATACAATCTGCTTACCAAACCGCTCTCGAATCAGATATGTTTTTCCTACCCTTCTCCTTCCATACACCGCCAAAAACTCAGAATCATTACTTCTCAGCAATCGATCCATTACTTCCAGTTCTTTTTTCCTTCCAATTACAGCCATAACAAAACTTATATTTCGCCAAGTTAGCAAATTTTACCCAAACTTGGCGAAATATAAATTTCGCAAAAACCTATCAAAAAACACTAAAAACCAACCACTAAAACCTTATTTTCAACAACTTAACTAAACATCCCCGAACAAGTTTCTAATTTCATTTTTTAGCAATTTCCCCATTCCGTTTCTTGGCAAATCTGTAACCAGCACAATTCTCGAAGGAAGCTTATATCCCGCTATTTTATCCGTCAAAAACTCTCTTAATTCTTCAATAGAAATATCTCCTTCTCCTTCTTTTTTTATTAGTGCAGCTCCTACACGTTCTCCCCACATTTCATCAGGCACCCCCACTACTGCACAAGCTGCTATTTTCGGATGTGTAAGTAATACATTCTCTATCTCAAGTGCCGATACTTTGTATCCGCCGGTCTTAATAATATCCGTTGATATCCGACCGGCAATACGATATATCCCCTCCTGTCTTTCCGCCATATCGCCGGTTTTAAACCAGCCATCAGCCGTAAACGCGGCTTTTGTCTCCTCAGGACGATGCCAGTATTCCTTAAACAACGCAGCACTTTTCACCTGAAGCTCGCCCTGTGCATCGGGAGCAGTTAAGATTTCACCTGTGTCTGCAGCGAGTCGTACTTCATTGCCGGGCAGCGGCGTGCCAACACAACCAGCCAGTCGATTTCCTTCGAGCGGATTACTAAGCACCATGCCCGTTTCCGTCATTCCATAACGCTCAAGTAATGTATGTGAGGTAATCTCTTTCCATTTCTGCAGCACCGGCACGGGCAAAGCCGCCGACCCCGAAACCATGAGCCTGAGCTTTGCGGCACCGCTGCTCCATTTCTGCCGCTTCTCTTCATCGGCATTTTCCCAGTGTGCAATGAGTTTAGCATAAATGGTGGGCACGGCCATAAACAGCGTATAATGCCCCGAAGCCAGCCCCGGCCATACATCAGCCTCATCGAAACCGGAGCGCATATCGCAGCGGGCACCAATCATAAGCGCGCAAAGCAGTTTATTGACAATGCCATGCGTATGATGCAACGGTAACACATGCAAAATGGAGTCGGCGGCTGTCCAGCCCCAGGCATTATGCAGCACAGTAATCTGTGCATACAGTGCGCTGTGCGTGTGTACAACGCCTTTGGGTTTTCCGGTGGTGCCGCTAGTAAAAAGCATGAGTGCCGGCTCTGCTGCTTTCGGATAGGGCAAATTGAGCGGCATAACCGCATCCTGCGGCGGACGCATGGCTTCTATTTCCTCGATACGCACGCGCATTTTAGGCAGACGCGCAAGCAGTTTACGCTGGCAGAGTACAGTTTGCGCACGGCTTTCGGTAATGGCGTATTCCAGTTCGGCCGGCGGGTGATCGATGCAAAGCGGCACAGCCATGCCACCGCAAAGCCAAACAGCCAGCAAAGAAGCCACATAGGGCAGGCCGGGCTGAGCCAGCAGCGCCACCGGAGCGCCTTTCAAATCCTCGCCGCCAAGATGGTGAAGGGCAATATCTTTTGCAGTAAGATAAACTTCGTCAGCGGTAAAAGTCCCCCGTGCATCGCGCAAAATACGGCGGCCTGGTTCATCCACAAGAATATCCGAAAACGCATCGAGAAATGTCATGCGGCAAAGTTAACCGCTCCGCACGTATGCACATCAAAAACCTCACATGTTATGCCTGCGCAGGATAAACACCCGCCTGCTTCATACGCGGATGCACCATGCGAAACCACAGTGGCGGAATCAGTGCAATGTAAAACATGCCAAAGTAACCACTGTTTAGTTCCGGGCCGCCTTCGTGTGTAATCAGCGTATGATACGGTTTTGAAGCCTTCATGTGATGATCGGCGTGGCGCGAAAGCTCGATGAGTGTGAGCCGGCTGCCCGGCGCATCAGACTGCCACGAATGCTGTGCTTCTACTTTGCGGCCCGGTTCGCGCATTAAACCGTAATGTTCTATGTAATTGACATACTCAAGCTGGAAGACAGCCACAAGCGATACACCCAGATAAGCCAGCAGTACCGTTGTATTGAGCCACCCGCCCAATGCTGCGCAAACAGCCAGCTGCAGCAAACCGGCGCGCACTACATAATTGCCCAGCCCGTATGCCGTACGGTTAAGCTTTTGTAATCTCGCCGCCTCAAGCCGAAGTGCGCTGTACCACTGCCCCGGAACTGTGCGCGCAAAAAATGCATAAAAACTCTCGCCAAGTCTGGCCGTAGCCGGATCGGCCATTGTGCCTACCGTGCGGTGATGTCCGCGCACATGTTCTACATAAAAATGCGTGTAATTCACCACAAACATATTCAACTGACCAAGCAGCCGTTCCAAAGCATTTTTGCGGTGAATAAGTTCGTGTGCCACTACAATGCCCGAAATACCAGCATTGAGCCCAACCGAGCCTGTGGCCAGTATTAACTGATGAAGTGTATAAGAATGCTGCGAAGCCCGAACAATCAATAACACAATTGCTGCAAGATGCAAGGCCGATGCAAGATATAGAATTACATCCGGAATTATTGACCACTGATTATCGGGCGGATTATCATGTTTGGGCGGTAATATCCAGTCGAGAAGCACCAGCACAACCAGATTCCAGACAATATTGAACACATGAAATACGGGATTGACCACACCTCCCGCCACAGCAAGTATGCCGGGCAGTAACGCCACCGTATATCGCAAGCCATAAGACATGTTCATGTCAATAAAGTTAATTATTGATTCTGCTCATAACGCCACATCAAATGGAATTTATACAAATCGGCTTAACTTTCCGTTAAACCTGTCTCTGTATTCCACGAAACGCACATAAACCAGTTTATAACATGCACCTTGCCGAAGTCATTCTCTACGTAAGCAAGCCTGTAAAAGTGCCGGCAAAGCTGCCGCGCACGCACTGGCCTGCGGCGCTTTAGCAGTAAGTGAAGCGCAAAACCGAAACTGGGGACACCGCGTGCCGTATGTGGCCGATGCCGACGGGCATATTCTTCCTTTTGCCTCACAGCCCGAATAAATCAGTTTAGTGTTTCTGCTACTGACATACTGTTGTCACACCTGCGTAGTTGTTTTGCATCATCAAATCACTCAAAAAAACAACTACCATGAACAACATCATTCATTCACCCGCAAAAAATTACCTGCTATCATCTCACACCATTACCTTCAATGAGCTTTCGCAAACCGGTGCAAAAGCGGTGGATGCATTGTATGCCGAACTCGGCAAACGTGGCCTGCAACGTGCGGGAAATATTGAATTTATCTACCACAATTTTTCACAGGAGAAGCCCTTTTTGCTGGAAATAGCCATTCCTGTAACCGAAGAAACGGAAACAGAAAATGGCGAATTTAAACTTGTAAAGCGCAATGAGTTCCGCAACCTCAACCACATACATATCGGAAGCATGGAAAGTATGATGCAGGTTTACGATGGCATTTTTGCCGAAATTGGCAGCAAAGGACTTCCCTACAACGGCGAGGTGCGCGAGGTTTACCTTAAATTTAACGGCCCCGATGCAGCTGATAATGTAACCGAAATTCAAATCGGGCTTAATTAAGCAATGAATAAAGTAGAGCGGCTTCAGGCCATTTTACATGTGATACAAACCAAACGCACGGTGAGAGCTGAAGATCTCGCCGTGCGTTTCAATGTGCATATACGTACGATTTACCGCGATGTAAATGCACTGATTGAAGCCGGACTACCCATTGGTGCAGAAGCCGGACGCGGCTACTTTATTCTCGAAGGCCATTATCTGCCGCCTGTGATGTTTACAAAAGACGAAGCTTTTTCGCTGCTGCTTGCAGGGAAATTTTTACGCCGCCGCACCACCGAACGCTTTCAGAAAGCGTTTGATACAGCCAGCGAAAAAATACGCGCCCAGCTGCGCGGCGAACTGAAAGACGAATGGGCCGTACTTGATGAACGCATCAGCGTGGATGCATTCGCCTCTGCTCCTATTCCGCCTGGCAACGACCTGCATCTTGATGCGGTAAATAATGCTCTTGCCAAAAACGGCGTGCTGTATTTACGCTATAAAACCGCTACAGAAGCCGAAAGCCGCCGCCAGGCCGAACCCGTAGGACTGCTCTACTACGCCAATGTATGGCACCTGATTGCATGGTGCCGCCTGCGCAAAGACTACCGCGATTTCAGGCTTGACCGCATCATGGAAATTGAACTGCTGAACGAAACATTTGACCCTGATAAACGCCTCAGCATTTCGGCATACGTTACACAGCAGCAACGTACCGACCAATGGACCGAAGCCAAACTCTTTATTTCGGAAACCATGTACGGTTACATGCAAAACTCGCGCTACTCGATGGGTTATGTATCTGATGTAAAAGTACAGGGCGGCTACGAAGTGCTGTTTACCGTAACCTCGGTTAACTATTTTTCGCGCTGGTTGCTGATGATGGGTGCGCACGTGCAGGTAATTGAACCCGCATGGCTTGAAGATGAAATTAAAAAGCATGTGGCAATACTGGCCGAAAAATACCTGTAAGCCAAGCCTAGTTCTGAATAATGTACTCCACCCGTTCAGGCTCGGTGCGGAGATTGCGTACAAATACAGGACGGCGCACAACGGTAAGCGGCACTGTAGAACGTGTGCTGCTTATGTTTTTGTAATCAGCCACTACGCGGAACTGATCGGGGGTAATGCGGCTGTATTCGCTGAGGGGCACAAGGAAAACCACATCAACTTTATCCGGAATGGTTTTGAGTGTGGCACCGGGAGGTGTGTTTACGGCGGTAACAGGTATGCTGAAACGACCTTCGGTAAACTGCCCCACTTTTACATGCACTTTTACTGCTGCAGGCGAAACTGTGAGTTGCCGCGCTGTACCATTCAGCACAAGCGGTACCAGTTCATTCACATCACGCTCCAGATTCGTGTACACGCGCGGTTCAGTGTTGATCACACGAATGGAATTAACCATTTCGGCCGAACCGCTGATGAGTACCCAGGCCGGCTCACACTGAATGCTGTCGGCCAGCTGAAAAAGCGGAGCTGGTGTGGCTGAAACCACAGCACGCACAGGCACTTTGCGCGATACACGAGCCGAAAAGCTAAGCGCAATCGTATCGGGAAATACATGTACCACTTTGGCGCCCCGGCCAAAACTGCTGCGCAAACGCAGGCTGCTGATGTTGGTTAGCAATGCCAGATCGCCGCGACGGTTCTGGCGTGCGGTGCGTACATCAAGCTCAAGCACTCCGGGGCTGCGCCCAAGTTTGAGTGTAAGCAGTGTAAAGCCACTTCCCCGGATCTCGGCATCCACCGAATCAGGAAGCTGATTACTCAACAAACGATCAGAGGGCAGATTGATGTAGGTAACCGCCACACGCTGCATCATTGAATATTCTTTGGACAAAGCCTGAAGCAGCCAGGCCATGCCCGAAAGCAGCAAACACACCAGCAAAGTAGAAACGCGGCGACTCAGCAGGGGCTTCTGCCCTTCTGAATCGCCGCGCCGGAATAGTCCTTTGATGGTCACGGTTGAAATTTACGAAAAACCGCTTATGCTTTTTTCTCGCCGCCACCACTCAGTGCGCGGGTCTGATCCATCGAAATGGCCGACTTAAGCATACGCAAACGGGTGCCACCTTCGGTTTCAATTACAAAATCGGTATCATCACCATACTCCACAATTTTGCCAATGATGCCGCCAATGGTCACTACTTTATCGCCCTTCTGAAGTTCTTCCATGAGCTTCTTCTGCTCTTTGGCTTTCTTCTGTTGCGGACGGATCATGAAAAAGTAAAATACCACTACAATACCCACAATCATTAGGATATTGATAAGGCTGGCATTGCCGTTTGTTCCCTGAGCCGGTGCCGGTGCTGCGGCCTGAAGCAGAATTGATGAAAAATTCATACGTGAATTGGTGATTGATAAATATTGATTGAAATTAGGGCTTGGCAGGAGCCGGAGCCGAAGGTGCAAGAATTTTTGCCTTAATGGTAAGGATGGTTGTATTGGGTTCGCAGTTGGTCAGCAGGGTTACGGTTTTACTCACCTCACCGCTCTTACCTTCACTGTTAAACTCCACATTAATTACACCGTCCTGACCGGGCGCAATCGGTTTTTTCGGATAATCGGGCACGGTGCAGCCACAGCTTCCGTTGGCACTGCTGATTACAAGTTCCGAGCCGCCAACATTGGTGAATTTGAATACACACTTTACACGGTCGCCCTGTGTAATGGTGCCGAAATCATGAACGTCTTTATCAAACTTCATTTTGGGGAGTTCGCCGCTGGGTGCGTGAGAACTGGCAGTAGCCGAATTATCAACCAGCGCTGGCGTAACCTCGCCGTTACCTTTGGGAGCACAGGCCGTGGTAAGCGCCACAAGTGCCACGGCGGCAATACGGATAAAAGAAAAAGTTTTCATAGTGTTTATCATTGTTCAGCAGTGCAAAAGTACAATTTATTACAGCGTTATTCCATTAATCCCCTGCCCGATTTTACCAATAACCCTTCGGCTTTAAAATCGGCCACCAGTTTATCCAGAATACCATTAATAAACTGTTTGCTGCGGGGCGTGCTGTAGGTTTTCGACACTTCGATGTATTCATTAAGGGTTACTTTCACCGGAATGCTTTGAAAGTACTGCAGTTCCACCAGTGCCATTTTCATCAGAATCACGTCCATCAGGGCAATGCGGTCAACCTCCCAGTTGGTTGTTTTCTCAGCAATGCGTTTTTCGTAATTGTCGTTTTCGATAATGGTTTTACGGTAGAGATCAATTACAAAACGTCGGTCTTCGTCGGTATCCTTAAACAGCGGGGCCAGCTCGGGGTTTTTATCTTCGCGGCCCGATTCGAGGGTACGGATCATGGCGGGTGCCACAGCCATGTTCAAATCGCCGGGCCAGTGCATATTTTGCTCTTCAAGGTAATGCTCCACCTCATCGTCGTCGGCAATAAAGCGTTTGAATACATCAAGCAAAAACTCCACATCGGCGGTGTAATCGCCTTCGGGGCTGGTCATATATACTTTGTAGCCGTCCCAGTTACGTACCTTGCTCCAGATTTTGCGGGCAAGATCCATATCTTCATCCCGCTGCCAGCCTAATTTACGTGATTCGGCTTCGCGTTTCAGGCCGGGATGATTGAGTAGTTGCGCAATTACCTTATTGTTTACAAAGCGCATGTTGGGGTTAATGTCTTCGGCCGTTTTAAGGTGTTTGTTACGGTTGTCTTCGATAAGATTCACTGCCTGACGATGCAACTCGGCAAACATGAGCAGCAGATAAATATAAAGCTCGTAGGTGCGGTCAACACTGCGCAGCAGTTCCCGTTCGCCACGCGGCATATCATTGTCGCCCGACTGGAAGTAACCATACAACGCCTGCATGGCTTTAATGCGTAAATAACGCCTGTTCAGCATATTGTTAGTGTAAAATAAGCACGAAAAGGCACAGAATAAAATGCACACATCCCGGCCGTGGCGGAAATTACCGCCCCAACCGGGATGTGCATGAAATGATTCCGTGCTGGATTCATTGTGGGTATTATGCGTTGTCTGACGACAACAAATCGGTTCAAAGAACGATTGCTTTTACAATCAAATTAACGGCGTGTACGCAGTGCAGCCATAGCCGCAATGCGTTGCTCTGCCATACGGTTGGCAGCCATGTAGGCAGGTATTTTCTCGGCTTTGGCAAGCGCAAACACGGCTGCGGTATTGTCGTAAATTTTATCGGCAAGTGTAAGCGCGTAATCACGGCCAAAACCTACCACTTCAGAATATACGTTGATCAGTCCGCCTGCATTCACCACATAATCGGGTGCATACACAATGCCTTTTTCCATTACAATTTTGCCATGCACGGCTTCGTCGGCAAGCTGGTTGTTTGCTGCACCGCAAATTACCGAGCACTTCAAACGCGAAAGTGTTTCGTCGTTTACGGTAGCACCCAGTGCGCAGGGCGCGTAAATATCCATATCAAGATCAAAAAGCTGATCACCACTTACAATTTCTACCGAAGCATGCGAATTCTTCACAGCTGCCAGGCGGTCTTCGTAAATGTCGCAGATCCATACTTTGGCACCTTCTTTCACCAGAAAATCAACCAGCACCGAACCCACATGGCCTACGCCCTGCACGGCTACTTTCTTGCCGGCCAGACTGTCTGATCCCCACATTTCCTTCGCTGCTGCTTTCATGCCCATATACACACCACGCGCAGTTACGGGCGAAGGATCGCCGCTGCCACCCAGCGCGGGCGGAATACCAGACACATGTTTGGTTTCCATGTGTACATACTCCATGTCTTTGGTGCTGATTCCCACATCTTCAGCGGTAATATACTTGCCGCCGAGGCTGTCCACAAATTTGCCGAAACGGCGCATCAGGGCTTCGTTCTTGTCTTTGCGTGCATCGCCAATAATTACAGCTTTGCCACCGCCCAGGTTAAGACCTGTAACAGCTGCCTTGTAAGTCATTCCGCGCGAAAGACGAAGCACGTCGGTAAGCGCATCGCTTTCATTGGCATAGGCCCACATACGGGTACCACCTAATGCGGGCCCCAGTGTGGTGTTGTGTATGGCAATGATGGAGCGGAGTCCGGTTGCGTTGTCGTTGCAGAAAACCACCTGTTCGTGGTCGAATACCGACATCTGGCTGAGCGGGCCGGTAGCAATTTTTGTCTCGTTTGCTGTGAGCATTGAGTTTAGGGTTGAGTGAGTCCCTGTTGATTTGCTTAACTTTACACCGGCTTATTCAGACGGCCTGCAAAAGTAGCTGTTTTTTATCACCCGCCCAAGCAGGAAAAAACAGGAAATAACTTCCGCAGACAATGCTGTCGGCCCACAAACGAAGTGAAAGCACTCTCCTACCTCAATAAATACTTCTGGAAATACCGCCTCCGGCTGTTTTCCGGCATCCTCTTCATTGGTTTATCAACCTGGTTCAGTCTTGTACCGGCCAATCTGGTAGGTAAAGGGCTCGATTTTGCGGCATGGGCCATCAATCACCCGCAAATTCCGGCCGAAAGGGTTACCTCACTCCTGCTCCGCTTTGGCCTCGAAGTAATAGCCTACACACTGGCCTATGGCGTTTTTCTTTTCCTCAACCGTCAGACAATTATTGTCATGTCGAGGCTGATTGAATTTGATCTGAAAAACGAAATCTTCAATCATTACCAGCATCTCGACCAGACCTTTTACAAGAAAAACAACACCGGCGACCTCATGAACCGCATCAGCGAAGATGTGAGCCGGATACGCATGTATATTGGCCCTGCGGTAATGTACACAACCAGCACAGCCATTACGCTGGTAATGACTATTATGTTTATGTTCAGCAGCGATGTGCGGCTTTCTTTGTATGTGCTGGCGCCGCTGCCGGTGCTTACCGTTTCCATTTACTACGTAAGCAACCGGATCAACCGCAAAAGTCTGAAAGTGCAGCAGCAGCTCTCTCAGCTTTCCACGCTTTCGCAGGAAACCTTTTCGGGCGTGCGGGTTATTAAAGCCTTTGCACGCGAAAAAAACGCCGAAACACAATTTGCATCAGCGGCAGATGAGTACATGACACGCAACCTCTCGCTGGCCCGCACCGAATCGATGTTTCAGCCGTTTATGCTGCTGCTTATCGGCCTGAGTATTTTGCTTACGGTACTCATTGGCGGGCGCGAGGTAATTGACGGGAAGCTGAGTGTGGGCACCATTGCCACCTTTATTCTGTTCGTGATCCGCCTCACCTGGCCTATTGCCTCGCTGGGCTGGGTTACCTCGCTGGTGCAGCGCGCAGCGGCTTCGCAGGAACGTATCAACGAATTTCTGAATACAAAACCGGCTATCGAATCGGCCTCCAGCGAGCCGTTTGCGCTTTCCGGCGATATCGAATTCCGTCACGTAAAATTTGTGTATCCCGACTCAGGTGTGTGCGCGCTTAACGATGTATCATTTACCATTAAGGCCGGACAATCAGCCGCGTTTCTGGGCCGCACGGGCTCGGGAAAATCAACGCTGGCGCAGTTAATGGTGCGTTTGTACGACGTAAGTGAAGGCGAGATTCTGATTGACGGAAAAAACATAAAATCGGTAAACCTGAACCACCTGCGCGAAAACACAGGCTACGTGCCGCAGGAAGTGTTTCTGTTTTCCGAAACCATTGCCGGCAACATCGCTTTCAGCGCACATGATCTGCGCGAAATCGGTTCGCGACAAGGTGAAATTGAACAGGCCGCCCGCGATGCCGCCATTCATGCCAATATCACGGAATTCCCCAAAGGCTACGAAACATTGGTGGGCGAACGCGGTGTAACACTCTCCGGCGGACAACAGCAGCGCATTTCCATTGCCCGCGCCATTCTTAAACAACCACGCCTTCTCATTTTCGACGATTGCCTCTCGGCTGTGGACACGGAAACCGAAGATGAAATTCTGGGCAACCTGCGCCGCATCATGCACCGGAAAACTACCATCATCATCAGTCACCGCGTGTCGGCGGTGCGCCATGCCGATCAGATTTTTATTCTCGACGAAGGAAAAATTATTGAACAGGGCACACACCAACAGCTGCTTGATGCCGGCGGATACTATGCCGGATTGTACCACAAACAGGTACAGGAACTTCAATAACGTTCAGTGAAACTATCTACTTAATACTATTCATTCCGGCTTACTCCACCGTATGAATTTTATACTCCGCAAAGGTGCTGCTTGTACCTGAAAATTGTTTTGTTTAACAACTTCCGGGAATTGATAAACACTTTTTGTATTTATCTAATAGCATGGTATTTATGACGGGAAACAGAATTTTGAGCTTGAAGTTGACCGATTTTTTATAGATTTGTTAACCAAGCTATCCACGTCAAACGATTGAATGTATGATGAACGACGATCGCCACAATAGTTACAACGACTCGGGCGAAATTTATTCCAAAGCAGTTAAAGCCGGCAAACGCACGTATTTTTTCGACGTGAAATCAACCCGGGGCAACGACTACTACCTCACCATTACCGAGAGCAAGAAGCGGTTTGATGATTCGGGAAATTTCAGTTACGAAAAACACAAACTGTTTCTTTACAAAGAAGATTTCGACAAGTTTGTAGAAGGACTTGAAGACATTATCAACTACATCCGCTCACGCAGCGATTATCAGCCGCCGCAGCAATACAACACTCATTTTCAGGGCAACGAAAACCATTACAGCAATGGTAACGGTTATTCGAACGATGCTTCAATGGCAGGCAGTAACCTGAATTTCGAAGACCTGAACAACAACCACAATCATCAGGGATAGTTACCCGTTAACCATTTACATGAACGCCCGGTTTCTTTGAAGCCGGGCGTTCATGTTTTGTGGAACGAAGTAATGGTTGCTTCAAGCCGGAAAAACTTCCACTGCTTTACGCATGGCTTCGGCAAATTTAGCCTGATCGATACCGGTGCTGGTTTGAATTTCGTGCAGGAAGCTGAGCACATTTTCGGAAGCCATGTTGCCGGTAAGTTCGTCGGCGGCCATGGGGCAGCCTCCGAAACCTTTTACGGCATGATCGAAACGGCGGCAGCCTGCGTTCCATGCGGCTTCCATTTTCTCGCGCCACGATGAAGGTGTGGTGTGCAAATGCGCACCGATGCGCACCTGCTCAAACTCAGGAATGAGTTGCGAAAACAGGTAAGTAATGTTTTCGGGATTAGACACACCGGTGGTATCGGCCAGTGCAATAGTGCGTATGCCCAACGCGGCAAGACGCTGTGTCCAGTGTATGGCAATATCCGCATTCCACGCATCGCCGTAAGGATTGCCGAAAGCCATGGAAATATACACCACCAGCTCCTTGCGGCTGTTTACGCAAAGCGATTGTATTTCCTCCACGCGGCTCAGCGACTGGGCAATGGTTGCATTTGTATTGCGCAGCTGGAATGTTTCGGAAATGGAAAACGGATAACCGAGAAAACTGATTTCATCAAATGCACAGGCTTCTTCGGCGCCGCGCTGGTTGGCCACAATGGCAAGCAGTTTCGACGAGGTGTTGTCCAGCTCAAGTTTGCGCAGCACATCGGCCGTGTCACTGAGTTGCGGAATGGCTTTTGGCGACACAAAACTGCCAAAGTCGATGGTATCAAAACCACAGCGCAGCAACAGGTTGATGTAATCGGCTTTAAGCTGCGTGGGAATAAAATCGTGAAGGCCCTGCATGGCATCGCGGGGACATTCCACCAGCTGAAGTGTGTCGTTACTCATTTGCGGTTGCGTTGTGCGGCAATGGCGCGGTTAATGTTTCGGGCAATGGCGGGGCCTTCGTAAATAAAGCCGGTGTACACCTGCACCAGACTGGCGCCGGCTTCAAGTTTTTCGAGTGCATCCTGCGCGGTGTGAATGCCGCCTACTCCGATAATGGGAAATGCCCGGCCTGATTGCTCGCTCAGGTAGCGGATTACTTCGGTGGCGCGGCTGGTAAGCGGTTTGCCGCTGAGTCCGCCTGCGCCGATTTCCTGAATGCGGCTTTCGGGCGTATGCAGCGCGGCGCGGCTTATGGTGGTGTTGGTGGCAATTACGCCGTCAATCGCTGTATCACGCACAATGCTGATGATATCATCAAGCTGGCCGTTGGTGAGGTCGGGCGCTATTTTAAGCAGGATGGGCTTGGGTGTTGACTGTGCGGCGTTTATATTTTTTAAGCGACGAAGCAGCGCCGTAAGCGGTTCCTTCTCCTGCAAATCGCGCAGGTTGGGCGTATTGGGCGAACTTACGTTCACCACAAAATAATCAACCACCGGATAAAGCGTGTGGTAGCATTTCTCGTAATCATCAGCCGCATGTTCATTGGGTGTCACTTTGTTTTTACCAATGTTGCCGCCAATGATGATGTTTGTTTTGCGGCGTTTGAGGCGTTCGGCGGCGGCGGCAGCGCCTCCGTTGTTAAAACCCATGCGGTTTATCAGTCCGCCGTCGGCCGGAAGACGAAACATACGGGGTTTGGGATTGCCGTCCTGTGCAAGCGGCGTAAGCGTGCCCACTTCCACAAACCCGAACCCGTAGGCGCCCAGCTCATCAAACAGTTTTGCATCTTTATCGAAACCGGCTGCCAGCCCCACCGGGTTAGGAAACGTGATGCCGAATACGGTTGTGGCTAATTTCGGGTCGTTTACCACATACAGTTTACGTGTAAGTGCAGCTACACCCGGAATGCGTTGTATAAAGCGGATAGCGGCAAATACAAAGTGGTGGGCTTTCTCAGGATCAAAGAGAAAGAAAAAAGGCTTGAGCAGCGATTTGTACATACGGCTGCAAAGGTACCAAAAGACATGCAACAGGCCGCCCAAACGGACGGCCTGTTGAAAATATCGGACAATAACTTCTTCTATCGTTTAATTACTACACGGGCGGTTGATACTGTTCTGCCGTTATCAAGCTGTACCATATACACACCGGGAGCCAGCACACGCAAATCGAGCGGTGTGATTACATTGCCGGTGGTGTTCAGCTGATCGGTGTACACCTCCTGCCCCATTACGTTGTACACGCGGATACGTGAAACGCCGGCAGCTTCAAAACTTAGCGTAAACAAACCGTCGGCCGGGTTGGGCGAAATGTGCAGCGATGCAGCCTGCTGCATGTCATTAACACCAGTAACCGAAGGCGCAGCCACGTTGGAGCGGATACTGAGGCTGGTTTGCGTGGTGGGCGAGTTTGATGCCAAACGAACAATTACACACGAAGGTGTATTCGGAATTACTTCTACCACATATACCCAGCTGCCTGCAGCCGTATCGGTAAACGAGGTAGCCGAAGCGCCCACTGAAGTAAGATAGGTGAGATTGTTTACCGATGTGCCGCGTAAAATATACTGCGTAAACAAAGGCGCTCCCTGGTAGGCAGTCCAGTTCAGCTGATTGCCCTGCGGCAAAACCGGCGTTACCGAAAGCGACACACCCACGTGTGCGCCCGACGAAGGTGCAGAACTTCCGCAGGCATCCACACGCACCACCTGATAACGCTCGGGCGAAACACTCGCATCCGATCCGGCATCAATATAGGTTGAAATTATACTGGACGATTGTGAGGCCAGCAGTGTAAAGTTGCCGCTGTTAAATGGCACCTCTTTATAAATCTCATACGTATTGCCGGGATTATTGAAAAAATTGTCCCAGCCAATTACATATTCATTGGTAGTTGGAATTACACTTACTCCGCAAATGGTAGTGGCTGGCGGCGGTGCAGTGCTTACCGTTACAATGGTAGTGTCGTAAATGGTATCGCAGCCGTTCATGGCCATTACTACAACCGTATCCACACCCGGTCCGGAGGGCACGTAGTTGAAGATGGAACTCGTATCGCCGCTTTGCGGCCAGAGATAGGATGTATTCCAGTCGTTGGTAAACACACTGAACTGATGTACTGAATAACACGACACGGTAAGGGTTGACGGCAGCGGATTGGTCCAGTTCAAAGGCCCTAAATACAGTACAGTAGCCGTATCCGTATATGTACAGCCAGACTGATCGGTAACCGTTAAGGTGTAGGTGCCCGGCCCAAGCTGGCTGATGGATGAAGTAGTGGCTCCGGTGCTCCAGAGATAGGTGTAAGGCGCATTTCCACCATAAGCATACGCAGTAATGCTTCCGTTGGAAGGACAATACGCATGAGTTGGATATAACGCCGCACCAACCGACTGATTGACAAGCACAGTAACGGGTGCAGTAGTGTAGTTGCAACCGTTGGCATCAGTAACCGTTAGTGCATACGTACCGCTTGCACTAACGGTAAGCGTGGGGGATGTTTGATTGCCCGGCGACCAGAGATAGGTAAACGGCCCGGTTCCACCTGTAATTGAAGGTGTAATCAGATAAGAACCGCACGAAGCAGGCGCAGCACTTATTGAGGCTGTAATACCGTTGTAAGGCACCGTAAACACACCGCCGCCGCAACCGCTGCTGCCGCTTATCTGCAAGTAATAACTACCGGGCGCAAGGTTGCTGATGGAACTTGTATTGGCTGTTGTTGAACTCCACAAATACGTATAAGGCCCTGTGCCACCGGTTACGTTGCTGATGGTAATAGCACCATTATTGTTGCAGGTAGCCGGCGTAACCGTTGACGTAAAGTTAATCGGGTTGTTTACGGCTACGCAGCTCTGGCAAGAAGTCTGGTAATACAAACCGGCCACAGCAAACGTGTAGCAGTCGCCGGCCGAGTTCATTGAATAGGTAAACGAATTTTGTGCAGCCGAAATTTGTACCGTGGTGTCTTCTATGTAGTTCCACCAGTTGAACTGAAACGGCACCGCATTGAGTCCGAAGTTAATGATGTCATTAAACTGCAGATCACCCACCATAATAAACGCATCAGCGTAGGTAGAGGTGGCGCAGGCCGAAAAGCCGGTCATGGTGTGTGTAAGCAGTCCGCCTGCCACCGTGGCTGCCCCATCGTCTATGTGCAGTGTGCCGGTGTAGGAAACCGATGGATCTTTGTAAATAATAAGCAGCGTGGCCCCTTCGGCATCCGCATTGGGCGGTGTAATTACTGCCGAAACCGGTATGCCGCTTAGCTGATAGGTGCCGTTGCTGGAAATAATACCGGTTACGTTGGCCCGGTACACCTGCGTGTTCATCATGCCCCAGCATACGTCGATAGACGTGCCCACAAGCTGACTTTGCACGGTGATTGAATTTCCCTGCGGATTAGTAAGCGTAATTAGCGGTGCGGGCGGATTGGGCCCAAGCAGTTCGAACCAGAGATAGGCTGAATCCACCACCGCACATCCCGGCAGGCCGGTTATGGTAAGCGGAGCCGGCTGCGGAAGACCAATGGGTGTAAAACGCTGCCCCAGCCGCACGGTTGCCTGCGTGTAGTTAAGCCCGCAGGCCGTGTTTGAATATACACGGTTAAGTGTATCATTGCCGTTAAGCACCTGCTGCTGCGACATAAGGCGCTGCACGGGAGTGAGTGATTGCGGTGTGCCATCAGGCTGTTGGGCACCAAGCACAAGCGGAAAGACAAAAGCAGGTAACAGGTAGCGTAATTTCATTTCGATTTGGGATTTGGAGAAATTCTATGTGCAAGTTAAGTAAAGTAAACCCTGTAGCAAACTGATTATCAATATTTTTTACTAACCAATAGCATATCTTTAGAAAAGCCGGTCAAGTATTAATTAATACTAAATCATAACCCTGCCTGTTTCCTGAAATTCAAAACTAACTTAGATTGCATTCGGCAAACACTATGAAAAAGAAAAGTATTCCTGCAGATCTGTTGCAGCTGATACGCTCTATGTCAAAAGCCGAGAAACGCGCATTCCGGCTCGACAGTTCGAGATATAAATCAGCCGACGGCACACCGAAGAGTTATCTTCAGGTGTATGAACAACTTCTTCAGCTCGAAGAAGGCGCACCGATACCGGAAATCAATGCAACTGATCAGGAATACCTGTTTCAGCTGCTTACCGAATCGCTGGTGCAGCAGCAGCACCGTAATTCGCCCGAAAGCGGGCTGCGCGAACAACTTTCAGCAGCCCACCTGCTCTATCAGCGTGGACTTGAAAAACGCGCCAACCGCCTGCTCGAAAAGCTGACTGAGCAGGCTTCCGAAGCCGGGCTTTTCGAATTTGCGCTTGAAGTAACTTCGCTGGCTTTGCGTTTGGTAAACGGCATGGGCCAGCTGCATCAGGCCGAGAAAATAATTGCCCGCCGCAGCGAACTTATGAAAGGCCTCACGCGCATGCACGAAACGGATATGCTGCTGCTGCGGCTCAGTTCAACTGCGGCCGACAAATCAGCCATTATCGACGAAATTCTGAACAGTGCGCTGCTGAAACAGGAGCCGCTGAGTGTGCCCGAAGATATTTTGCGCATGCACCTGCTGGCGCACATTGGCGCCGAACGCAAGAACCTGAGCGAAATGATGCAGTACCACGAACGCGCCCTGCAGCTGCTCGAAAAACACCAGGCTGTACTGGCCGTGCGTCAGGAACAATACATTACAATGGTGTTCAACAGCGGTATCCTCGCCTACCGTTCACGCACGGTGAAGGAAGTGGGACATGCCGTGCAGCGCCTGCGCCAGTTCAGCGAAAACGCCCCCGTACACCTGCGCAGCCGTATTTCACGCGCGCTGATCGAACTCGAACTCCGCGCACGGCTTATTGAAGCCGACAATGCCGACGCCACCGACCTCATTTCCCGCGCACAGCAAATACTCAGCGATACCGAAGGCAACACCGACACCGGCCGCGATGGTTTCATTCGCTACTTTGCCGGACTCCTGGCCTGGAAAACAGGCCGTTTCCGCGAAGGTGTGCGCATGCTCCAGCCCGTGTGCGACAGCAACACGCTCAACACCCTCTGGCCGCGCCTTTACGCCTACGCCAGCCTGCTCCGCATGGCCTGCCACTGGCAAGCCGGCAACAACGAAACCGCCGACACACTCCTGCTCGGCTTTAAACGCAACAAAAGCTTCGAAGCCGCGCGAAACATGCCCGAAGTAGCGCAGCTCATGAAAAACATAAAAGTTTATCCGGGCGGAAGCGAGTGGCTCCTCTAAACGACTATCGGCTGATCTTCCCCGGGATCAGCCAATAGTCGGGAGCATAATTTTTTTTAGTACCCCTCTGATTGAAAAGGGTAATTTGACTGGCAAACACATCTTACCCGAAAACAGAAACCGGCTCAGAAGCAATTCTGAACCGGTTTTCTGCATCAATGCGTGTATGTAATCGGGCAATTACTTTTTGCCTTTCATCTGTTCTTCCAGGCGCTGCTGTTCCCATTTGCGCTGCTGCAGAATCTGCACGTAGCGCGGTGCGCGGCGGTCGCCCATTTGGGCCGAGCGGTTGGCCCACTGCAGCGCCAGATCCAGATCGCCTGATTGTTCGGCTACCAGGGCAAGATTGTAGGAAGCGCGGCGGGCTACTTTCGGATTCGGGTTTGAAGCCAGTTTGTTCCACACATCCGCAGCACCCTGCCAGTTCTGGAAACGGGCCAAACGGCCGGCGGTGCGCATTTCGGGCGTTTTGGGCGCTTTGCGGTAAAACTCGCGGGCTACCCAAATAAATTGGGGCGCAATGCGGTGGCCGTACTGGTTGCCCGCCGCAATACCCGCGCGGCGCGACATTTCATAACGGGCAGGCAAACGGCCCTGTGCTTCCTGCACAGTCTGGCCCTGACCTTCAAAAAACTGATCGCTGTTTTGGGTAAACTGGTCGGAAATGGTTTTGTTTTTCAGGTCGTAAATGCGCCAGGTGGTTACCACACTCACACGGCCACGGGCACGGTGCTGGTTTACGGTAATGGTAGAACCGTCTGACTGGCGCTGCTGCGTGGGCACCAGATCCATTGCCACATCGGTGTTGGAGTCGAATGCTTCAAGCACCACCAGCGCGGTAGTGGTATCGTTGCCAATTATGCGGCTCACCGTTTTCCAGTCGAGCGGCGGCATTACCTGGCGGCGGCCGGTGCCTTTAAGCGCGGTATCAAGCGCGGCAATGGTTACGGTGTAGCGCGGTGTCATGGTCAGCGTCTGGCGCAGGCCTTCGAGGCAGTCTTCCGAAGCCCATTTGTCCTGCAAGGGATTTTCGCCCGTAAGCAGGCCTTCCAGAATGTTCAGCGCCTGCTGGCCATTGCCCTTGCCGGGGCGGGTACGGTCGGCCAGTACAAATTTCTGGAAATGCGCCGGCAGCATAATATCGGCCGGTTTAAGCACCTGCAGCTGGGTTTGCGACACCCTGCAGGACGAAATGGCTGCCGGAACAGTAAAGAGGGACGCAACAAACACAGCGGGCAGCCACAAACGGAGTAAATACTTTTTCATAGGAGTTGTAATTGTGATGTGTGTGGAAGTTTTCAAGTTTCGTGCCAGAATGCTTCCGGGGTTGAAATTAGGGGGATTGGGGGGGATTTGCAAATTTTTGGGGGAATTGCGGCTGGGTTTGCGGCACCTCAACTAATATCATTTAATGATTTAATCATATTTTCAATGGTTTCAGTTGTTTGCTCAATTCCAAAATTACAAATTGAGTGAATACATGATAGACTAACGGTTAAATCAAATGGGAATTGAGTTGGGTTAAGATCGGGGCTTCTTGTAACATTAATATTTAATTGTTTCATTTTTTCAATTTGACCACTTTTTTCAAGAATATCCCACTCCACTTGCCCAGCGATGTATGTATCAGCATTAAGTAATTTGGTAATTTCACTTCGATGTTCAATTGAATGTGTACTTGTTAAACTACTTTGATAAATTATTTTAACATTAAAATAATTCAATGTTTCAAGTATAAGAATAAGTGATTTCATATTTATATCCAAAATAGTACCATCGCTGTTAAGTAAAATTGATCGAAGACTATCCAAAAACCCAAATGCTAATTTATTATGATTGGGATAAATCTGAGAAATTGTTTTAATATGTTTGTCAATCCATGTTTTGTTAGTAGGATCAACTCGTGCATTTTTAAATACAGTCACTCCTTTTCTATTTACTGGCAAAGACAACCATAATTGTTCTCCAGTGTAATTAACTATTCTATTTCGATAAACAAATGAATCTTTATTTCTATGTGGCAATGGAGCTAAATCTAAAATTACAGTAGTATCAACTTCAAGTATTCTTGAAATGTGACGGAGGTTGGGGAGATATCTACTTGTTACACACGTAATTTTCATTAAATACTAGAATCGTAATTTATTGCTGCCATATACATCCAATCAGCTTTTTTATTTCGATAATCTCTCGCAGCCATCAAGATTTCAAAATCAAGCTCTTCAATTTCAGAACAATGTTGCTCAAACATCGCTCTATAAGTATGAACTATAGCACCATGATAGTTTTCTGACTGATAACCAGCATAATTACCATTAGTGAGTAAATGCGATGAATAAATTAATATTCCATTATTTTTTAATAACTTTTTACATAGTTTAAATAAATTTCGCCTCCTCTCATAGGGATTTATCATATCAACCACATTATTCATGAGAAGAGCAATATCAAATGTACCAAAATTTGAATTATAATTTAGAATATCATCACATATAAAAGAATAATCAGGATTATTTTTTATAGCAAAATCAATCATTTGCCGAGAGAAATCTATTCCGACATAATTTTCTTTATCCGGGATTAATGTTTTTACAATTCGTCCAGTTCCACAACCAAGATCTATTATTTTTGAACTTTTTTTTACAAATTTATCTAAAAATAGGCTCTCGATTTCAGATAATTCATTCCATTTGGAATATGCCTCTACGGTTTCACACCTTGAAAGTGCTCTGATATAATCTCTTTCCTCATTATTACTTTTCATAGTGTTTCATTTAAAAAGAATACAAGTTTTTCAGCCATTATTTGCCATTCATTGCCATTGGCATACCAATGATCAGCATCTTGTACTTCAAATAAGTTGCCATTTTTTAAAATTCTTTTTAAATCTCTTACATGTCTAATTGGAACGGCACTATCAGCAGTACCGTGAACTATTTGCACAGGGCATTCTATTTTACTGGCTTCCAAATATGTGTTGTGAAATAACGAATCAAGGACTGCCGAATAATTCAAGCCAACCTCTTTAGAATACCCTTCGTTACCCCATTCTTCCATTATTTTAGCTCCATATTGTAATTGATACCCCTCTGGAAGAAATGTGCTTGGTGATTTTAATGCTATTGCTTTTATTTCAGAAAATTTGCTTGCTTCTAGTAAAGCTATATTCCCACCATAACTTGCACCTAATATTCCTATTCTATTTTTATCATGTAATCCATTATTTAATACAAAATTCATTACCCCCTTAAAATTTTCGCATCCGAGCGATAAGTTTAATTCTTTGTAAACACCTGGTGAATTACCAAGTCCTGAAAAATCAAATAAAAATGTCCCTAACCCTATTTTATGAAGCATTGGTACTATTTGCTGCCAAGTTTGACCTTTACTGCCACTTGGTCCATCACCAGTCATAAGAATTACTAGTGGAAAATTTTCTTGCAATACGTCTGGCATACCCCACATTCCGAAAAGAATATTTTTGCCATCATTAAATTCGACTAATTGATTACTAATCATGTTTTCTATTTTAAGTTAAGTGAAATTTTTCCGTCAACTTTATATTCTTTTCCTGTTTCTTGTGTTTTATTTGAATTTCGTTTTAAAGATTCCATAGAAGGAGCTAGTACTTTTCCATCAGCTATATGATGTGCAAGAAAACTATTAGCTTTCTTGTAATAATAAAGACCGTAATTAACTATGAAAATTGCAAACATGAATCCAACAAAAAAAGAAAGAACCATTTGAAATTTTGTAGCACAAATAGTGTACGAAATTGTAATACTAGCTAATGGAATTAATAACCCTCCCGCAAGTCGAATTTCACCCTCCGATCTAATTCTATCATAGGGCTGTTCTAATGATGTGCCAGCAATTTTCCCTTCCATCCATAATGTTTCAATAAAAACTGATTTTGTAAACAAAGATTCTCTTTGATTATACTCTTCTGTAGTTGTTGCACTAAATTCTTTGAAAAATCTAATTGACTCTTGTTGTAATCTGTTTTTTGCAGACTCACTATACGGTAACAATGCATTTATAATTCCATTTTTAAATTTATTTTTTTTTGAATTATAGCTAGTATTTACATGTTTCCTATGCAATCCATCGACAATTCCTTCTAAAAATGTAGTATATAAGGAACCAATGATTAGACTTAGAATTATAAAAAAGACTAAAGGAGCTATGTTTAATAATTTAAATATTTCAGCAACATAAGGACGTATCGACACTCTTGAGAATAGATGGTCATACAATAATATGTAAAATGCAATGACAATTATTGCCCCTGTTATGAAAGAAACTCTTATTATTCTAAATCCTGAAATTAATGATTCAAACATATCAAAGTATATGATTATTTTTTTTACAAATACTTTTATTTTTTTTAAAAAAATATTAATCGTAAATATATAATTATTTTCAATAATAAAGAACAAAAAATCAATTTACTACTCTACAATATATAAAAATCATCTAATCTATGGATGAAAAGTCCGCACAATCGATATAAGAATTTCGTCAGTTCTTATTACACTAAACAAGTCAATACTAATATATCCATTACTGTTATTATTTCCACGTCCCCCCAAACAACCTCTTTGCATCCCCCATCCCCCCCCAACAAAAAACCCGTACTTTTGCCCCCGAAATTTCCAGCCAACGCACAAATGACCACACGCGACACCAACTCGCCCGCCCTCCGCTCCTGGGTTCCGGTTCCCGCCGGAAGCGATTTTCCCATACAAAACCTGCCCTTCGGCATTTTCAGCACTCCCCGCCGCAGTGCCCGTGCGGGCATAGCCATTGGCGAACACATCCTTGACCTTGCCGCACTGGCCGAACTGGGCTACCTTGATGTGCTGCAGCTGGACAACAAAGTATTCAGCCAGCCGGTTTTGAACGACTTTATTGCACTTGGCCAAAAAGCCTGGCGGGCCGTGCGCAGCCGCGTGTCGGAACTGCTGGACGAAAAAACACAGGCGCTGCAGAGCCAGCCCGAAGCCCGCGCGCAATGCCTTGTGCCCATGAGCGAGGCGCGTATGCACCTGCCGGTGCGCATTGGCGATTACACCGATTTTTACTCGAGCATTGACCATGCCACCAACATGGGCAAAATGTTCCGCGACCCCGAAAACGCGCTGCTGCCCAACTGGAAACATATTCCGGTGGGCTACCACGGCCGCTCGTCGTCTATTGTGGTGAGCGGCGCCTCGTTTCACCGGCCAAAAGGGCAAACCAAAGCGCCCGATGCCGAAGTGCCCAGCTACAACCCTACCCGCCTGCTCGATTTTGAGCTGGAAACGGCCTTCATCATCGGCAAAGCCACGCAGCTGGGCGACACTATAAGCACAGCCGCCGCCGACGACCACATTTTTGGCATGGTGCTGTTTAACGACTGGAGCGCGCGCGACATACAGGCCTGGGAATACGTGCCGCTGGGGCCGTTTCTGGCCAAGAACTTCTGCTCGGTAATTTCGCCGTGGATTGTAACGCTTGATGCGCTGGAGCCGTTCCGCGTGGCCGGCTACACGCAAACACCCGCCGTGCTGCCCTACCTTGAATACGCGGGCGAAAAAAACATCGACATTGCCCTTGAAGTTTCCATAAAGCCCGAAAACGCGGAAGAAACCGTAGTCTCACGCTCCAACTACAAATACATGTACTGGACCATGGAGCAGCAGCTGGCGCACCACACCGTAAACGGCTGCAACATGAACGTGGGCGATATGCTGGCCTCAGGCACCATAAGCGGGCCCGATGAAGGCTCATTCGGTTCGATGATGGAAATAACCTGGCGCGGCACCAAACCCGTGCAAATGACCGACGGCAGCGAACGCAAATTCATAAACGACGGCGATACCGTGATTGTGCGCGGCTATGCCGAGAAAAACGGTGTGCGCATTGGCTTTGGCGAATGTGCATCAGTTGTACTGCCTGCAAAACCTTAAGCTGCCGCGTATGAAACTCCTGCAAATTTTGCTGCTTGCGTGGCTAACCGCGCTTACGGCCTGCTCGGAAAAACAAAAAGACGACGCCAAAACCGATACTGCTTCCACTGCGGCGGTGGTAAACCCCAATGCGCCCAAGCCCGAAGTACTTACCACCGACAGCGGCCGGCTGGAAGTGCCCGTGGTAAACGGCGAGAAAAACGGCAAGGCATCGGTATATAACAAAGCCGGTAAGCTGGTGAGCGAAGGCCAGTACCTGAAAGACAAAAAAACCGGCGTGTGGAAAGCGTTCGACGAGAACGGAAAACTGCTTGCCGTCACTCAGTTCACCGTTAACGGCATACGCAGCCTGCCGGTGGCTGATTTTGACATGCGCACGTTTGAAAACACGCAAATGAATATTCGCCTGCGTGTGCCGCGCAACTGGAGCGAAGTAAAATCGCCCAACCCGGCGCTGATGGCCGTGTTTGAAAAAGAACTCAGCGATACCACCTTGCAGCGCCCGGCCGTAAACGTGGTAAAAGGCCAGCTGGGTAAAGACGAAACACTGGACAAAATTGCCGCCGACCAGCTTAAAATGCTGCACGACAATGTGGACCGCTTAGATGTGGTGGATGAACAGAAAGTGGAACTGGCACAGGCTACCGGTTTTCGCCGATACGGCACCTATGCGGTGGGTAATGCGCAGATCGGATTTATTACCACCATACTCATTTCCGGGAAGGATGTGTACGTTTTCAACTGCATTGCCGATAATTCAAAGCCCGGTAATATGCTCAATTATCAGGCTGTATTTGACGAAATGGCCGATAGTTTCCAGAAGTTGAAGTAATCTCGCTTACCACTTAGCGGAAATAATCACCCGCTTGTCGATTTGCATGAGATTTACGACGGGAAATGGCAACTTTTACATTGCTCAATATGTTAAAGTGCCTATGAAATCCCTTTGTAACATCCCCGCATTACTTTTTATTTTGGTTTGTACGGCTCCGGCTACGCTTCGTGCACAGTTCAATAATCAGGACAAACAGCTGTTTCAGTTTGCGTGGCATTTTGGTCTCGACCGCCAGTTTTATGAATCATCGCTTGAACGTTCGTTCGGAAAAACATCAATCATTGTAGGTATTGGCGGTAATTCGAATATGGGTTCCGATTATCAGTATGTATCGCCCGAAGATTCGAAAGACATGAACAAGCGGCTTGAACTTTACGAAAGCAAAACGCTCGACAAATTTCCGGAAGTATATACAAAAGACACCTATCTGGAACGCACGGTAACCAAGTATCGCGGCGCTTACATCCGCATCGGAGCCGCGCATTACTTTAATGCCAAAACCAGTGCGCTGCGTCTTTCGGGGTACTATGCCGGAATAGATCTTATCGGTATGCAAACCTTCGAGCATCAGACACTCACCTACCGCATAGACAGCAAACGAAGCGAGACCTGGTCCACCAGCGGCGAAAACAGGTTTTACACGCTGGGCATAGCACTGAAAACCGGTTATGTGTGGTTTCCGATGAAACAAAACCTGTTTTGCGTGCGTGTGGATATTTCGCACCCGTTCTACATTCCGTTTACCGAAACCATTAACCTGAACAGTCCGTTTACCGGCGGGCATTTTGAAGGTGCAATAGGTGTGGGTTTGCGCATTGGTGCGCGGTAAGCTGATAACCTGCTTTCCCCTCTGTGCATGGCCCGAAACGGCTGGCTTGTCCCGAAAGTTTTCGGGACATTTTTTTTCAGCAGCGTATGCATCGGGGCAATTGAAAAACGAGGAGAATGATTGAAAAATAAATCGCTTTGCACAGCTGAAAAATTGTAACTTCAATGCAGATTTGCAGTGATAATTGCTGCGGCATGCTATTGTTTTTATGGCCGACACACAGAAAAAAGCACCCGAAATAGATCTTGACCAGGAGCGGAAGGAAATCCTGAAACGATACCGCAGTTTGCTGCGGGCCTGCAAGCGCAGGCTTGAAAAAGGCGATAAACAGCTTATCCGCAAAGCGTTTAACGTGGCGCTGGATGCGCACAAAGACATGCGCCGCAAATCAGGCGAACCTTACATCTACCATCCGCTGGCCGTGGCGCAGATTTGTGCGGAGGAAATCGGGCTGGGCACCACCTCGGTAGTGTGTGCGCTGCTGCATGATACGGTTGAGGATACCGATATTACGCTTGACGATGTGAAGGGCATGTTTGGCGAGAAGGTGGCAAAGATTATTGACGGGCTCACCAAAATTTCGGGGGTGTTTGACCAGCAAACCAACTCGCTGCAGGCTGAGAACTTCCGCAAAATGCTGCTTACGCTGAGCGATGATATCCGCGTAATTCTCATTAAACTGGCCGACCGCATGCACAACATGCGCACGCTCGACTCGATGAAGCGCGACAAGCAGCTTAAAATTGCCTCGGAAACGCTTTACCTCTATGCCCCGCTGGCACACCGTTTGGGGCTGAATGCCATAAAATCGGAGCTGGAAGACCTGGGACTGAAATACACCGAAGAAGAGGTGTATAACGATATTGCCCAGAAGCTGAAAGACACCGAGCCGGAACGCAAAAAATTTATCGCCAAGTTTATCGGCCCGATTAAGGAAATTCTGCACGAGCAGGGGTTCAAAGCCCGTATTTACGGCCGGCCAAAATCAATATTCAGCATTCAGAACAAAATCCGCTTCAAAGGCGTGCCGTTTGAGGAAATTTTCGACCTGTTTGCCATCCGCGTAATTATTGATACACCCTACGAAAAGGAAAAGGCCGACTGCTGGCGGGTGTATTCCATTGTGACTGATTTTTACCACCCCAGTCCCGACCGTCTTCGCGACTGGATCTCGACGCCCAAGGCAAACGGTTACGAATCGCTGCACACCACCGTAATGGGGCCGGAAGGCAAATGGGTGGAAGTGCAGATACGCACCGAGCGCATGGACGAGCTGGCCGAAAAGGGCTATGCGGCGCACTGGAAGTATAAGGATGAAGTGGCGGGTGTGGACAACAACCGCGAAAACCAGCTGGAAGAGTGGCTGCGCAAAATCCGCGAACTGCTGGAAAGTCCGGAGGAAAACGCGCTTGATTTCATAGACGATTTCAAGCTGAACCTGTTTGCGGAAGAAATTTTTGTGTTTACGCCCAAAGGCGAAATGCGTACGATGCCCGTGGGCGCCACTGCGCTTGACTTTGCGTTTGATATTCACACCAAAGTGGGCGAAGAATGTATTGGCGCGAAGGTGAACCACAAATTAGTGCCGCTGAGCCACGAACTCATCAGCGGCGATCAGGTGGAAATTCTCACCTCGTCGAAACAACAGCCCAAGGAAGACTGGCTGAGCTATGTGGTTACAGCCCGCGCCAAATCGAAAATTAAGAGTGCGCTGAAAGAAGAAAAGCGCCGTGTGGCTGAAGAAGGGCGCGAAATTCTGGAGCGTAAATTCAACCACCAGAAAATTGATTTCACGGTAAAAAACATCAACGAATTTCAGATGTACCTGCGTTTGCCCAGCGCGCAGGAACTTTTTTACCGCGTGGCAAAAAATGTGGTAACCCTGCGCGAGCTGAAAAACTGGCTGCGCGACAAAGACAAACCCAACCGCAGCGCCAAAACCGAACCCACACTGGAGCAGGTGGTGAAAGATGTACGCGGCCAGAAAAGCGCCGAAGACATGCTCATCATCGGCGATAACATGACGCGCATTGAATACAAATTAGCCAACTGCTGCACGCCCATTGCCGGCGATGATGTATTTGGTTTTATTACCGTAGGCGAAGGCATAAAAATTCACCGCGTAAACTGTCCCAACGCGCTCCAGCTCATGGCCAACTACGCCTACCGCATTGTAAAGGCGCGCTGGCAGGGACAAGAGAAAATTTCGTTCCTGGCCGGTATCCGCGTAGCCGGCATCGACGAAGTGGGCATTGTAAACAACATCACCCGCATCATCTCCAGCGAACTCAACGTAAACATGCGCTCCATTAGTTTTGATACGGTTGACGGCACGTTTGAAGGAACTATAATGCTTTTTGTGCATGATACCAACCACCTCACCAGCCTGATCAATAAACTCCGTAAGGTAAACGGCGTGCAGGATGTGTCGCGTATTAATCCGGGGAATTAATTTGTAAATTAGTGGACAGATGAAACAAACGCCAGAAAATACGCCCACCGTACCTGAAGAAACTTCTTTTTTAACTCCGGAGGATCTCAAAATTATCTCCGAACGAAAAGCCAAATTTCTATCTGGCGAAGAGCAGGCTCTGGATGCTTACGAAGCCGGAAAAGAATTGCTAAAACTATTTGAAAAATAGGTTGCTCCGTGTTCGATATTATTATTGTTCCCGGAGCCTATAATGATCTACGCCGTTTTGCCCAATGGTATGAAAAAAACAGGAGGGCTACGGTTCATTATTAATCCGCGAATATCTTGATGCAGTTCAGCATTTAGGAAAATATCCCTATGCGCAACAGGAAGTAGAACATTCGCTTCGACAAATAAGGATTGGCCGTTTCCCTTGTTTAATTATCTATGATATTGCTGATGGCAAAACTGTAATCATTTACAGAATTATTCATTCACACACTAATCCGGTCAAAAAAAGACTAAGAAAGTAAGCCAGATATCACATTTTGTTTATCTCCCCACCCAACAAAAATCAGTATCTTTACCTCCCTTTACATTACGCATACCAACATGACAGATACAGAAACCCGGGAAACGGTGAAAAACATTTTCGCTGCGCACCTGGGTAAGCACGGACACCGCAAGACACCTGAACGGTTTGCGATCCTGGATGAGATTTATGTGAGAGGCGGTCATTTCGACATTGAATCGCTGTACATTCACATGAAGAATCAGAAATACCGGGTGAGCCGCGCTACGCTGTACAATACCATAGAGCTTTTACTGGAATGCGGGCTGGTTACACGCCACCAGTTTGGCCGCAATCAGGCTCAGTTTGAACGCGCCTACGCCTACAAGCAACACGACCATTTGATTTGTCAGGACTGTGGCCGTGTGCTTGAATTCTGCGACCCGCGCATCCAGCAAATCAAAAAAACCACCGGCGATATTCTCGACTTTGAAATTGTGAACCACTCGCTCAATTTCTTTGGTCGCTGCAACAAACTGGCTGCGCACGGCACCTGCCCTCACAAGGATACAAACGGAAAAGAGCCCTCATGAACTTCTCCTACACCATACCGCAAACCCGGCCTGTGGCCATTATTGCCATGCAGGGCAATCTGCTCGATAAAGATTCATCGCTGCAACTGCTTGGCGATGTGGACAAGCTGGCTGCCGACGGGCATGCCCATTTCATTTTCGACCTTACGGCCATGAAGCTCATGAACAGTACCGGGCTTAATGTACTTATTCAGGCCCTTACACACGCCCGCCGTGCCGGTGGCGAAGTGGTGGTGGCCTGCATACCCAATAAAGTGCGCGAACTCCTGCTGCTTACACGCCTTAATGCGGTGTTTCATGTGTATGACACGCTTGACGAGGCCCGCGCTCACCTGAACCGATAATTACTCTCAATCATTCATTCAAATACCGACCACCCTTTTCTATGAAAGCTGATATTCTCCTGGGCCTCCAATGGGGCGATGAAGGAAAAGGTAAAATTGTTGACGTTCTCACACCCAAGTACGATGTGATAGCCCGTTTTCAGGGCGGCCCCAATGCCGGTCACACACTTGAGTTTAACGGCATAAAACACGTACTGCATACCATTCCTTCCGGTATTTTCCATGAAACCACGGTAAACGTAATCGGAAACGGTGTGGTGATTGATCCGGTTATTCTCAAGCGCGAAATTGATGCGTTGCGTAAGCTGGGCGTGGATGTAAAAAAACGCCTGCTTGTGTCGCGCCGCGCACACCTTATCCTGCCCACACACAGCCTGCTCGACAAAGCTTCGGAAGCCGCAAAGGGCAAGGAAAAAATCGGTTCCACGCTCAAAGGTATCGGCCCTACGTACATGGATAAAACCGGCCGCAACGGTTTGCGTGTAGGCGATATTGATTTGCCCGATTTCCGCGAGAAATACGACAAACTGGTAGCCAAGCACCGCGAACTGCTTCGCTTTATGGGTGCGGATACTGACCCTGCCGAGTTTGAAGGCGCCTGGTTTGAAGGTATTGAAACCATGCGTGAGCTTACCCGCATTGACAGCGAGCATTTTGTAAACGATATGCTGCGCAACGGCAAAACCGTGCTGGCCGAAGGTGCGCAGGGCTCCATGCTGGATATTGACTTTGGCACCTATCCGTTTGTCACCTCGTCAAACACCATGGCTGCAGGCGCCTGCACCGGATTGGGCATTGCCCCCTCACGCATTGGCAATGTAATTGGCATTTTCAAAGCCTACTGCACCCGCGTGGGAAGCGGCCCCTTCCCTACCGAGCTGCTTGAAGAAACCGGTGAACGCATGCGTCAGGAAGGCCGCGAATTCGGCTCTACCACCGGACGCCCGCGCCGCTGCGGCTGGCTTGATTTACCGGCCCTGCGCTACGCCATTACCATTAACGGCGTAACCGAGCTGATGATGATGAAGGCCGATGTGCTGAGCATTTTCGACACCATCCGCGTGTGTACACATTACCGCGTAAACGGCCAGCTTACCGATCGTTTGCCGTATGATATTAACGGCGTAACCATTGAACCGGTATATACTGACCTGAAAGGCTGGAACTGCGATCTTACCGGACTCACCCAGCCCGAAGACATGCCGCACGAGCTGATTGAATACATCGGCTTTATTGAACGCGAAACCGGTGTGCCCGTGCATGTAGTTTCTGTAGGGCCTGACCGTGTGCAAACACTCATGCGCAGCGCGGTGTGGGCCTGAGCGGCACCGTTTTTCACAACAAATGCTAAACCCGATGCGCCACACGCACAGCGGCACTGAAATTGTAAAAAGCAGCGGCATGAAAACGCTGCTGCTTTTTGCTTTTATGCTTTTTGCCACATGGCTGCAGGCGCAACCCATTGCCACCACCAACAGCAAACAAATTGCCGTGCGCAACGCCGAAAGCCTCATCGGCGATCAGCGGCTCGGCTACCAGCGCCTGCTGGGCAATGTGCAGTTTGAACATCAGGGCACACTCATGTTTTGCGACAGCGCACACCTGCGCAGTCAGGGCAATACGCTTGAAGCATACGGGCACGTACACATTCAGCAGGGCGACTCGGTACACATTTACGGCGATTTGCTGAAGTACGACGGCAACAGCCGCATTGCCAACATGCGCCGCAATGTGCGCCTCACCGACCGCGACATGGTGCTCACCACCGACTCGGCCGCGTATGATATGAACACAAAAATTGCCCGCTACGTGAGCGGCGCAAAAATTGTGAGCCGCGAAAACACGCTGAACAGCCAGATCGGCACCTACTCGACCGAAACAAAAACGCTGACGTTCAAAAAAAACGTGGTGCTCAACAACCCGCGCTACGTAATGAACTGCGACACGCTGCGCTATCAGCCCGATACTAAAGTGGCGTATTTCCTCGGACCCACCACCATCAAATCAAAAGGCAGTACAGATTTTATTTATTGCGAAAATGGGTTTTACGACACGAAAAAAGACGTGTGCCAGTTTCAGCGTAACGCTTACATCATTACTGATTCGCAGGAACTGAAAGGTGATAGTTTATGGTATGATCGCAAAAACGGGCTTGGGAAAGCGATTGGTAATGTAAAACTAACAGATACTACTCAAAACATTGTCATTACCGGCGGATTAGCTACTCACAATGAGCGCACCAACACTTCGGTTGTATCGAAAGAGGCGCTTTTCATACAATTATTTGACAAAGACTCACTCTTTCTGCATGCCGATACGCTGAAAACGATAACTGTTGACCGCCCCAAAGGCGACACGGTGTCGGACAATGAGCGGAAGGTATTTGCGTATCGCGGTGTGCGCTTTTATAAAACCGATTTGCAGGGGCGTTGTGATTCACTTTCGTGGACATCGGCCGACAGTACAATGCGGCTTTTCGGCGATCCGGTGCTTTGGTCGGGCGGCAACCAGCTAACGGCTGAGCGGGTTTATATTATTACGGTAAAAGGCGAAGTAAAGCGGCTGGAGCTTGAAAACCTCGCCTTCATTGCCTCACGCGATGACAGCAGCCGTTTTAATCAGATACGCGGCAAATACATGACCGGTTATTTTCAAGACAACCAGCTGGTGCGCATTGATGTGCGCGGCAACGGGCAAACACTTTACTATGCACGTGATCAGGGCCTGCTGGTAGGCGTAAACCGTGCCGACTGCAGCCGTTTGCGTATTGAAGTGAAAGAAAGCAAAGTAATCGGTATCAGCTTTTACGACAAGCCGGATGCGTCTTTGTTTCCACCCCTTGATTTACCTCCGCGTCAGGCGTTGCTTAAAGACTTTCGCTGGCGCGAAAGTGAGCAGCCGACCTCTGTGCGTGATTTATTTAAATAATAGTTTGAATTGCCTTTGGGAACAATTCTTATCAATCCATTCAAATTGAATCATGAATACGATGCTTCCTTTATTTCAGGTATGTTTCCGTAAAAAAAACGCCTACCTGAATTTATTTAACATAGCAAAATGAACTTCAGTTAATTAAAATCTTTTTCTGAAACAACCGGTTTCCAGTTATTGTCTTTTTGAAAGCCAGAGGCAACTGCGGGTTCATAGAAATTAATCTTATGTGCGGAACTATCAGGAGTAAAAATCCATAGCTGTTCCTCACGCAACCAATCTTCTTTAAGTAATTCAGGATTTTCACGAAGCACCTCAGCCCAGATCGGACTGGCACAATATTCACAACTTATTCCTTCTGGTTTTACCGCTTTATATCCACAAATTTCGCATGTGAGAAATTTCGGTTTCTGAAAATTATCAATCAGTATTACCCCTGTAAAACAGGTTGGTATCAAGATCAGCAATATGATAATTTTAAACCATGCAGGTTTGGACTTGACGACTTGCCAAATTCCGAAACCAATTGCAGCCCCTATCACACCCAGTATAACTCCATAAAGCACGGAAATTTTGCGATCGTCGTCCAAACGTGTGGCCAGTGTGCTGCACAAAGTCATAGGAACACCAGAAAACAAAGCAATCCAGAGTCGATCCCGTGAATTGTAAGTATTGTTAGTTTCAAAGACCATATCCAGAAAATGTCTTTAGAAAATTTTGCCGAAATTATTTCTTGAATCCGTTCAGAATTTCCTTCAGCACTTTACCGCGCACACCCATTTTGGCCAGTTTGTTATCGTCAGCATCAGGATACACTCTGTTGCTGAGGAACACAAACACGATTCCGGTTTCGGGATCGGCCCAGGCCTGAGTGCCTGTGAAACCCTGATGGCCGAAGCTGCGCAGCGAAATACCATCGCAGGCTGGCACAAACGTTTCGGGATCGGGTTTATCGAACCCAAGCCCTCGCCGGTTGCCGCTGAACGGTGCGCTGGTGAACTGATCAATTGTTGTTTGCTGAAAGTAACGTTGTCCGCCGTAGGTGCCGCCATTGAGGAAAAGCTGCATCATTACGCCTACATCGTTGGCATTGCTGAACACGCCTGCATGGCCACCAATGCCGCCCTGCATGGCCGCAGCCGGGTCATGCACATCGCCCTGAATCAATTGTCGGCGAAACTTCACGTCGTTTTCAGTAGGCGCACAACGGCTGGCCGGGAAACGCAGTCCGGGCTGGTAGCCCATAGTAGGCAGGCCAAGCGGACGATAGAAATTGGCGTTCACATAGTCGGTAAGCAGCATCTGTTCCTGCTTTTCAATAATACGTTTCAAAAAGAAAAAGCAGAGATCGCTGTACTTGTAAGTGATACCCGCACTCATTCCCGAATTCACCACTTCCTGATACATGGTATCGAGGTAGTTGTATTTCATAAAAATGCCGGGCGCTACATAAATCGGGAATGAATCGGAATATACATTGCTGTAAATGGAACGTTTACGCACGCCGTTTTTGTCAACCGTTTTTGTCCAGAACGGAAGCCACGCTTCAAGTCCGGCATAATGCGCCATCATATTCCGGATAACGATGCGGCCTTTATTGGTGTTTTTGAGTTCTGGCAGATACACGCTCAGCGTACTGTCCACACTTAACTTACCACGTTCCTGCTGGCGCATTACGGCGGGTGTTGTGGCCATGATTTTAGTCACTGAAGCGATGTCGTACAAATCCGTATTATTCACTTTACGTTTTTGCGCATACGTGAAATGGCCGTATGATTTATGCAGGAACACCTTTCCGTCTTTAGCGGCAAAGAGTTGTCCGCCGGGGAATGCTTTTTTCTCAATGGCATCGGCCATAATGGAGTCGATACGAGAAAGCGCTTTGCGGCTGAATCCGACGGCCTCGGCGGTCACGTATGCAAAACGTTCGGGAGCCGGAGTAGCCATGCCGGTGCCCAGTGCCCAGCCTTTGAGTGTAACGGGCAATTTACCTTTTGCGCTCACGCCGCCAAACACCAGCTGGGCAGCCACATCCTGCAGCGCAGGCAAACTTTCGTAGCCGATCACTACGGCGCTGCAACGCTGCAACTCAGGAAGCTGATCGGCAGCGTATGCCGAGCCAAACACGGCCGCCACCACAGTTTTGCCTTTGCCCTGAAGCGCGGCCAGCAGCGCCGACGTTTGCGGATGAATATTGAAATTGTTTGCCGTGCGCTGGCTCACCGCACTCAATGCCACCACCACCAGATTAAAGCCGTCGAGTTTTTTAAGCAGTGTATCAAACTCAGGTTGTCTGGCATCGTTTTCGAATGCAAACGGAGTTACACCGGCATACAAAGCCATGCGTTCGTGAAAAAGTCCGGGGCGGCTGGCACCCAGCGTTACCGAAGCAATGCGCAGCGTATCGGGCCGGCGCAGGGGCAGGAGTTGTTGTTCGTTTCGCACGAGTGTTACGGCGCTTTCGGCCATCTGATGGTTGAGCCAGTCAGAAGCCGGTGTGTTGAGTTCACTCACCAGGTTTTTGAGTTTAACCACCGGCTTGGCGGTGAGGCCCATCCACTGTTTGGCAAGCAGGATGCGGCGGCAGCGTTCATCAATTTCAGCCTGCGAAATTTCTTTGCGGGCAATAGCTGCTTTTATTGCGGCCAGTGCTTTAGGCACATCGCCCGAAAAAAGCAGCACATCATTTCCGGCCAGCAGGGCTTTTACATCTACTTCTCCTTCGGGATAATAACTGCTCACGCCTTTCATATTCAGCGCATCCGTAAACACCAATCCGCGAAAACCAAGCTCTTCGCGAAGCAAACCGGTAACTACCTTTTTGCTGAGTGTAGTGGGGATATTGGCTGCCGTATCAAGCGCGGGTACTGAAAGATGGGCCACCATCATACTCCCGATTCCGCCGTGTATCAATCCTTTAAACGGAAAAAGTTCGAGCGAATCGAGCCGCTCTTTGCTGTGCGAAATTAACGGCATGGTCTTGTGCGAATCGCTTTCGGTATCGCCGTGGCCGGGAAAATGTTTGCCGCAGGCCAGCACGCCGCCTTGTTGCAAACCATTCATATACATTAATGCTTTGCGGGTTACTGCAAATTTATCTTCGCCAAACGAGCGTGTACCGATTACCGGATTGGCTGCGTTATTGTTCACATCCGCATCGGGCGAAAAGCTGATCTGCACGCCAAGACGCTTGCACTGCCTCGCCATATCTCGCCCCATGAAATAGATCAGCGAGTCGTTTTGCATGGCGCCCAGCGTCATTTGCCTCGGAAACACCACCGTGCTGTCGATACGCATGGAAAGCCCCCACTCGGCATCCATGGCAATCATAAGCGGCACTTTAGAAAGTTTCTGGTATTTGTTGGTGAGCTGCGCCTGCCGCACCGGTCCGCCCTGCATGAAAATGAGTCCGCCGATATGGTATTTACTCACCAGCGTGGTAATTTCCTTCACATGCGTGGCATTTTTATTCGACCAGGCGGCTACCATAAACAATTGTGCAATGCGCTGATCGGGGGTGAGTGTTTTCATCACGGAATCGGCCCAGCGGGTATTGCTCAACGCCAGAAACGGCGGTAGCTGCGAAGGCCCGCTGGTAGCTTTAGTGCTATCGGAAGCAGAAAAGGCGGCTATATCAGGAACTGCCGGAGTGAGCAGCAGAAGCGGGAAAAGGAAGGCGGCAGTGCGAATGAAATGCATGGTTGCTGTCGGCTATGGATAAAGATAAACAACTGTATTGCTGTTGTTTATCAGGAATGAATAAGTGTATGGGTTTAGACAATAAATGTACCGTGATGTGCGGGAGGAATTACGGAGGGGTGTTTGACTTTTCAACAGCTGCGCTGTTGATTAGGGCTGAAGATCCCGTCGGGGCGCGATGCTTCGCCCACGGTAGCATGCGCACGCGGGGATTTCTGGGGGGGCGTGGGGATTTATCTAGGGCGCGGGGATTTATCTAGGGCGCGGGGATTTATCTAGGGCGCGGGGATTTATCTAGGGCGCGGGGATTTATCTAGGGCGCGGGGATTTATCTAGGGCGCGGGGATTTATCTAGG